>PFIF01000272.1 GCA_002782605.1 Deltaproteobacteria bacterium CG_4_8_14_3_um_filter_43_13
GGGGAGGTTCAGGAGTTCGCTGCTCAACTGCCGCATTCTCCCCGAGCGGAGCGAGGGGAGAACGAAAAGCTAAGCCGCCGCGCCGGTTGCTTTGATGAAAACCGCCGAGCGTCCCCGCGGTCGGCTTGAGTGACTGGTTGGGCAATCTTTTTTGTCCGATTTCAATGGCTGACCCTTTGTCTCCCTGTCTCTATGCCCCGTGTCAATGGCTGCCCCCCCTATTTTTCTCTTTCAAAGTGAATTCACCCTAAGAGGCTCAGACCTTAGTAGAAATTCAATATCTATCTCATTTGATACTTCATCACCAAAGCGCTTAGAAATTTTCGTCAAAATGTCCTTATTTAATGCTCCAATTAGTTTATATTTTCTATCTTTAGGGTTTCTCGACTCATTCCAAATGACTTTTTTAAAATATTCAACTTCATAAACTAATTTTTCACATAATTTATCATATGAATCTTTCTTGCCAATATTGCCATATACATAAATAGGAATGCTTTCACCAGTATCCTTATTCTTATACATAACCCATACCTGACATAAATAAGTAGTCGTATTATTTAATAAAGCCATTGCGGGTTTTGTATGACCCATGCTAATCTTGAATTTATCTATTAGCTCTTCGTCAGGAATTAATACCGATATGTGTCCTGTCTTCTTTAATTTATTTTGATATTCTTCTCCGATTATATATCTGATGAGATCGGAATCAATTGATGTAACGGCACCGGTTATAATAAAATCTTTAGTTATTGATTCTGAGAAATATTCTCTATACATCTTTTTCCATATTTTCTGAGTCATTATTAGTGGAATGCTGTTTGCTTCTTCTTTTTCCGTCATTTGGATGACTTGAATTCCTTCGTTTACAATGCTTTCCAATGATCCACCATACCCAAAAAATTCACTTGTGTTCAATGCAGCAAAATCGTCCCCGCCTTTTGATATTTTGCCGTGAATATCATCCGCCATATCCACGAAACTCATTAATCTTGGCTTATAAAACTCAGTAAATGGAGCTATAGAACCTACAAGATTTCGCACTACAAATGTTGATCCTTTGTATTTATCAGCGATTTTCATACATCCTCTGACGCCAAGATCATTAAAAGGCTTTTTCAATATAATATGAGAGAATCTTTCGTATTCATCTTCTGCTATATCAATAGTTTTCCGAATTATTCTGTACACGAGTATGCCAAGTTTGTAATCGTAGAAACTGGAAAACATAAATGTGCCCTCCTACTGGAAATTCGTGTTAATTCAAACAAAGGTATATTAGCGGAACTCTGTTAGCATTTTAACTCACTCCTATCAATGAGGCCCAACAATGTTATTAAGCGACAAAATAAGTATAGCAGAAATAGGCTTTTTTGTGAAATAAAATTGCCATAACCCATTAATATAATTATATTCACTTGTCGGTTAACACCACAAACGGAAGGAATACACTACAGCAACCTAGTCTTCAATCAGCTTCTTAAATTCATCTTCAGTCATAATATTAACACCTAAAGCCCTTGCCTTGTCGGCCTTGGAACCCGGGTTTTCTCCAATTACAACACAGGTAGTGCTACTGCTTACAGCAGATGCAGCTTTCCCCCCTAATTCCTCTACCCTTCTTTTGGCTTCATCTCTTGTGAACGAACTCAGGGCTCCTGTGAAAACAAAAGTCATGCCTTCCAGTTTGCTTTCTTTCAGGGATTCAATTTCATGGTATCTTACCCCTGCCTGTTTTAACCTGTCTATCACTCTAAGGTTCTCTTTTTGTTCAAAGAATTTAACAATACTCTTTGCTATCTTAGCCCCAATCCCGTAGGTACGGGCTAGTTCATCTTCATTTGCATTTATCAGACTTTCCATATCTTTAAAATTGTTCGTCAAAATCCTGCTGATATGTTCACCTACGTGCCTTATTCCCAGGGCATAGAGCAGTCTTCCCATGGTAGTTTCTTTGCTCTTTTCAATAGATTCTAAGAGGTTTTGAGCGGACTTTTCAGCCATCCTTTCAAGTCCTGTAAGGTCTTCCTTAGAAAGGGAATACAGGTCAGCCGCATCCTTTACGAGCCCCTTGTCTGTCAATTGGGCAACCAGCTTGTCTCCCAATCCATCAATATCCATGGCCCTTTTTGAGGCAAAATGCTTGATGGTTTCTTTGAGCTTTGCAGGGCAGGAAAGCCCCAGACATCTTTGGACAGCCTCACCTTCGGCCCTGAAGACCCCGGCACCACAGACAGGGCATAGTTCTGGCATAGTAAATCTTTTCTCCTCCCCTGTACGCTTTGTCTCAATTACCTTGACTACCTCAGGGATAACGTCTCCTGCCCTTTGGACAATCACTGTATCTCCAATCCTTATATCCTTCTTGTTAATCTCATCCTGATTGTGCAGGGTTGCTCTGCTAACCTCAACCCCTCCTAACCTGACTGGTTCCATTATCGCCACCGGGGTCAGGGCGCCTGTCCTTCCCACCTGCACCACAATATCCTTAATCCTGGTGGTTTCCTGTTTAGGTTCAAACTTATATGCCACTGCCCAACGGGGGCTCCTTGATACTGTTCCCAGTCTGTCCTGTAGTCTGAGACTGTTGACCTTTAAAACAATGCCGTCTATCTCATATCCCAGATCGTCTCTTTTTTCAGTCATCTCCCTGTAATAGTTGATAATATCTTCAAGATTTCTGCATATTCTGATGTGGGGTATTACCTTTAGACCCCATTGATCAAATGCCTTTAGAATTTCCATGTGGGTGTCGAGGGATGTGCCAATGACCCTCCCAATTCCATGACAGAATATATCGAGGGGTCTTTGAGCGGTTATATTTGAGTCCAACTGACGCAGAGAACCTGCTGCAGCATTTCTGGGATTGGCAAAAAGCGGTTCTCCTTCATCTTCTCTCCTTCCGTTGAGTTCTTGAAAATCTCCTGTTCCCAGGTAAACCTCTCCCCGCACCTCCAGCAATTCCGGAATCTTTCTTTCTTTACCAATAAGCCTCAAAGGAACAGACCTTATGGTTTTGATGTTTTGGGTAACCCCCTCTCCAACGACTCCGTCTCCTCTAGTAGATCCTACAGTGAGCCCTCCCTGTTCATATACAAGCTCCACTGCTACACCATCCACTTTAGGTTCGGCAATGTAGTCAATATCTCCCGTAGTGTTCAGAAGCTTTTTTATTCTCTGGTCGAACCCTTTTACCTCTTCTTCATCCATAGCGTTGGTCAGACTGAGCATAGGGAGGGAATGTTTAACCGGCATAAACTCATTCAGGGGGGGTGCCCCTACTCTTTGAGTGGGGGAGTCAGGGGTAGTCAATTCAGGGGATTCTTTTTCCAGGTTTTCCAGTTGTCTCATCAACTTATCGAACTCAGCATCGGATATCTCAGGGTCATCAAGTACATAGTAACGGTAATTATGATAATTGATCTTTTCTCTCAATTCATTGATTATGTGTTGAGCATCACTTTTTTTCATAACAACACCAAACGAAGCCTTAATTAGAGTAGGCACAGAGGCACAAAGCGCCAAAGGCACAGGGTAGGAGAAAAAGCCTGAGCAGTTACAACAAAATAGTATTTGACAACCCCAGTATTCTTAAATATTATGTAACAAAAACAGTAACTATTCATGTAGGCACAAAGTAACCGTTCACGGTTTACAGTTATCGGTTCACGGTTAAAAAAACAGAAGTTAGGGGAGAGTTAAAATCAATATCCAAAATGCTTCAATAGTTGTATAATAACAGCGGGCTTAAGCCTGCTGTTGTAATTACTGTGAACTGTGAACTGTAAACCGACAACCGTGAACAGATACGTCATGTTATCCTTTGCTTTGTGTCTATGTGCCTTTGCCACTTTGTGCCTGAGTTAGTTACTAAAAACAATATAATAGTAAAAAGGCTTTTTTACAACAGAAAATATCTGTAACATGGGAGAAGAACAGGATTATGAAATGTCCCTTTTGCTCCAATCTTGACAACAGGGTTATAGATTCAAGGCTTAGCAAAGACGGTAATATCATAAGGCGCCGAAGGGAGTGTTTGGATTGTAAAGAAAGATTTACGACCTATGAAAGGGTTGAAGAGGTTCTTCCATCGGTAGTTAAGAAGGATGGACGCAGGGAACCTTTTGATCGAACCAAGATATTTAACGGGATTAAAAAGGCATGTGAGAAACGTCCGGTAAGCATTAATGCGATTGAAAATGTGGTTGATGAAATAGAACGGGAATTTCAGGACAGCGGTGAAAAAGAGATAAAGTGCTCGGATATCGGTGAGAGGGTAATGAGGGCATTGCATGACATAGATGCAGTGGCTTACGTCAGATTTGCTTCAGTTTACCGTCAATTCAAGGATGTAAGCGATTTTATGGTAGAAGTCCGGGAACTCCTTGGGGGGCAGAAGGAAACCAAGAAAGAGTGAGTTTTGAGATGTATGAATAAAGAAGAGTACATGAGATTAGCCATTAGGCTGGCTAAAAAGGCCCGAGGCAGAACAAGCCCCAATCCTTTGGTAGGGGCTTTGGTGGTTAAGGAGGGTGAGGTTGTTGGTAAAGGTTTCCACCAAAAAGCAGGGGAGCCTCATGCCGAGATTAATGCCATAAATAACGCGGGGGGGAAGGCAAGAGGAGGAGAACTGTATATTAACCTTGAACCATGTAATCATTATGGAAGGACTCCTCCATGTACCAAAACGATTATTGATAGCGGGATTAAGAGGGTGTTTGTTGGGATGGAGGACCCCAACGAAGTTGTGGCAGGCAGTGGTATTCAATGCCTGAAGGATAATGGAATATATGTGCAAACAGGCATACTAAGAGAGGAATGTCAGAGGTTAAATGAGACATATATAAAGTATATAACTGAAAAAAGGCCATTTGTAATTCTCAAATCAGCGGCCAGCTTAGATGGCAAGATTGCTACCAGGGTTGGAGATACCAGATGGATTACCAATGAAAAGTCCAGGGCTTTTTTGCACAGGTTGCGGAACGATGTAGACGGGATTTTGGTAGGGATTGGTACGATTATGGCAGATGATCCTGAGCTTACTACCCGTTTAAATGGCAGGAGGGGTAAAGATCCTGTGAGGATAGTCGTTGACAGCAAGTTGAGGATAATGCTTCGGGCAAAGGTTTTGAATCCTGAATCCAAGGCGGGAACCATTATTGCCACCACTGAATTGGCACATAAGGAGAAGATAAAAAAATTAGAGGAATTAGGGGCAAGGGTACTTATTGTCGGTTCCAAAGAAAACAGGGTTGATTTGAGGGAGCTTATGTATGAGCTTGGCAAACTGGAGATTACCAGCCTGCTTATTGAGGGCGGCGCTGAGATAAATGCCTCTTCTCTTGGCAGCGGCATTGTAGACAAAGTTTTATTTTTTTATGCTCCCAAGATCATAGGGGGGGCAGATGCATTAGGCATGGTGGGTGGCGAAGGCGTTGAGAAGCTTCATGATGCCATTAATCTAAAGAATATCAGGGTTAGAAGACTGGGAGACGATATTTTAGTTGAAGGCTACATAAACAAAGGTAAGCGTTCAGCAACCAGCGATCAGCCGTCAGCCTGAGACCAAACGTGTGGGGCGAGTTAAGAAATTTAAGACTTGAAACTGAAACCTGACCGCTGAAAGCTAAATGCTTATAAGGAGTTACATGTTTACAGGATTAATAGAAGATGTAGGTACCATAAAGAAGATTGATAAAAAAGGCAGTTATATGAATGTCCTTATAGAGTGTAACCTGGATTTTACTGAAACAAAAACCGGTGATAGTATCTCTGTGGATGGCGTTTGTCTGACTATTGTTGAACTGTTGCCAAAAGGATTTAGAGCGGAGGTTTCACCTGAGACCTTACAGAGAGCCACCCTTAGGGAGATAAAGGAGGGACAAAAGGTAAATTTAGAGAGAGCCATGCGTATTTCAGGCCGATTGGGGGGGCACCTTGTTTTGGGTCATGTTGATGGTATTGGAAAGATTAAGGGGGTTTCCAGAGATGTAAATTCCACGAAGATGAAAATATCGGCCTCTAAAGATATAATGAGGTATATAATTGAGAAGGGTTCTGTGGCCATTGATGGTATCAGTTTAACTGTGAATGATTGTACAGATGATGAGTTTGGTGTGAATATAATCCCCCATACAGCGGGGCACACTACCTTAAGCAATAAAAAAGTTGGCGACAGTGTCAATATTGAAAATGATATAATCGGAAAGTATGTAGAAAGGTTCTTAGATAAAGGACAAGTCAAAAGAGAAGGAGATAGTAAAATTAATAGGGAGTTTCTTAGTAAACATGGTTTTTCGTAAGTCGCTTGTAACTAATTAAGCCACAGATTCACACAGATGAACGCAGATAGACTTAAACAGCGGGCTCAAGCCCGCTGTTATAAGCAAGAAAAAATATCAGTGGATGATCAGCGTAGATCGGTAGCTGAGTAGTTACAGTCGTTTTTCTATTCACGACTCACGACTCACGATTCACGAACTTAGGGGGGGGGGCTTAAATGGCATTAAGCACAATCAAAGAGGCAATTGAGGATATAAAAAAGGGAAAGATAATAATCCTTGTTGATGATGAGGACAGAGAAAATGAAGGAGACTTAATGATGGCAGCGGAGAAGATAACTCCTGATGCTGTCAACTTTATGGCCAGATATGGGAGAGGGCTTATATGTCTGACCTTAAATGAAAAAAGGGCGAAGGAATTACACCTGTCTCCTATGGTGACGGATAACACCTCTCATTTTAATACTGCATTTACAGTTTCTATTGAAGCAAGGTGCGGGGTTACTACCGGTATTTCTGCCGCAGATAGGGCTATGACAATCTTAACTGCTATAGACGAAAAGACAAAACCTCAGGATCTCGCTCGACCCGGTCATATCTTTCCTATTATCGCGAGAAATGGTGCGGTGCTGGTAAGAACAGGCCAGACAGAGGGTTCGGTTGATCTGGCCAGACTGTCCGGCTTGATACCGGCTGGTGTGATCTGTGAGATAATGAAAGACGATGGAACTATGGCGAGGATGCCAGATTTAGAGATATTTGCTGAAAAACATGGCTTAAAAATTGTTACAATTGCCGATATAATTGAATATCGATTGCAAAACGAGGGTCTTGTCAGGAGAGTTGCAGAGACACGTATACCTACCCTGTATGGTGGGGAATTCAAGGCTATTGCATATGAAAATGACGTAGATAGTCATCAGCATCTTGCGCTGGTTAAAGGAGATATTAACCCGGAAGACGAGATTTTGGTAAGGGTTCATTCCGAGTGTTTAACAGGTGATGTCTTTGGCTCCCAGAGGTGTGACTGCGGGGAACAACTCCACACTGCTATGAGGATGATTGAAGAGGAAGGTAAAGGTGTTATTGTTTATATGCATCAGGAGGGAAGGGGTATTGGGCTGATTAATAAGCTTAGAGCCTATGAGCTTCAGGATCAGGGTTTGGATACTGTTCAGGCCAATGAGCGGCTTGGTTTTAAACCCGATCTTAGAGATTATGGTGTAGGGGCACAGATCCTTCGTGATTTAGGGGTAAGAAAGATGAGACAGATGACAAATAACCCTAAAAAGATTAAGGGTATAGAGGGGTATGGGCTGGTAGTTACAGAGAGGGTGCCCATTGAGACTAAGCCTAATGATAACAACATTAAGTATTTGGAAACAAAGAAGAAGAAAATGGGGCATATGTTGAATATAAAATAGAGGGTAACTACTCAGGTTCAACGTTCCAGGGTTCACGGTTCAAGGTTAGAGCAACCAACCGTGAACTGTGAACCTGACAACCTGAGTAGTTAGAATAGAGGTATATCCGGGAATACGGCTTTTCATAGACATCAGAGGTTAAGAGGAGGAAAATATGTTACGGAAGATAATAGAAGGGAAGATAGATGCTCGTGGTTTGAAGTTTGGAATCGTAGTGAGCAGGTTTAATGATTTTATCAGTGAAAAATTGCTTGCTGGGGCATTGGACGCATTGATTAGATCTGGCGCAGATGAAGATAACATTGAAATAGTAAAGGTTCCCGGTTCATTTGAGATACCTCTGGCTGCAAAAAAATTGGCTAAATCTCAAAAGTACAATGCTGTTATATGCTTGGGTGCAGTTATCAGGGGCGCTACCCCTCACTTTGAATATATCAGTGCAGAAGTTACCAAGGGTATTGCCAACGTTTCTTTAGAGTGTGAAATTCCTATCTCTCTGGGTGTAATTACTACAGACAATATAGAGCAGGCAATTGAACGGGCAGGTTCGAAGTCGGGCAATAAAGGGTGGGACGCAGCCATTTCTGCCATAGAGATGGCAAATATTCTTAAAGAGTTAGGGTAAATACTGTTGATTCAGACATTAGACCATAGACTTCAGACATTAGACTGAAGTGGGGAAAATAGCCAGAGATTTATAGAAAGATAGTATCAGTTCACCGTTTACGGTTTGCAGTTAACAGTTGGCAAA
Organism: Deltaproteobacteria bacterium CG_4_8_14_3_um_filter_43_13; assembly: GCA_002782605.1. GTDB lineage: Bacteria > Desulfobacterota > UBA8473 > UBA8473 > UBA8473 > UBA8473. The sequence goes on from PFIF01000272.1 coordinate 8,457, forward strand.
AATGCTTCAAGCTCTATATAACAGCGGGCTTAAGCCTGCTGTTGTAATTACTGTGAACGGTAAACTGAGAACCGTGAACGGTTACGAAAGATAAAGGCATAGCAGATAGCAGATAAGTCTGAAGTCTGAAGTCCAGTGTCTAATATAAGGTTACTGAGGGTTTAATGGGAAACAGGCGTAAATCCAGAGAGCTAGCCCTCCAGATTCTCTATCAGATTGATGTAAGCCGTGATAATGTCAGGGATGCCTTAGACCTTTTCTGGCAGAATTTTAAGGGTTTGGAAATGGCCATGGAGTTCACTGAAAAATTGGTAGAGGGTGTCTCTAATAACAAGAAGGAAATTGACAGGCTTATTGAGGAATGCTCGGAAAATTGGAGACTAAAGAGGATGTCCAAGGTAGACAGGAGTATATTAAGGCTAGCCAGCTTTGAACTCTTATACTGCAATGATGTTCCAGCCAAGGTTACTCTGAATGAGGCCATAGATTTGGGGAAGAAATTCGGTTCAGAGAAGTCAGGTTCATTTATAAATGGTATATTAGATAGAATATCAGCAGGTATTGGTAAAGATTGCTGATAGGCAAGAAATAGGACTAAATGCCTGTTTCCTCATACTCCCCAAAAACGTTCTTCAAAACCCCGCATATCTCACCCAATGTGACCTGTGCCTTGACCGCGTCAATAAAGTAGGGTATCAGGTTTTCATCCTCCTTCCTGGCCGCACTCTCTATCTTCTTGAGTTCAGAACTTACCAGGCTATTGTCCCTTTCTGCCTTGATTTTTTTCAGTTTGGCGATCTGTAGTTTTTCTGCCTCTTCCCTTTTCATGGCGTTGTATGGGTGTGGCACAAGCATCTTAGGAAGCACCTCGAGTTCATTTTCACCCGTGAATTTATTGACTCCCACGACTATCATCTCGCCTCGTTCTATTTGAGACTGACGCTCCCATGCCTGGCGTGCTATAAGACGTTGAGTCCAGCCACTCTTTATCGTCTCCACAGCACCACCCAATGAATCGATTTTGTTGATGAGTTCCCATGCCTCTTCCTCGATCTGGTCGGTGAGAGATTCTACATAATAGGAGCCTGCCAGTGGGTCAATCACCTCCTCTAAGTGTGATTCATACCTCATGATTCTGGTAGCATCGTCCCGGAGTTGACGTGCCTCATAACTCCATCCAAGCCCCAGAGGCTCATCAAAAGGTATGCCTCCCGAGGCCTGCCCACCAGAAAAGCATCCGGCAATACCGCCAATAACACTACGAATCAAATTGTTTAATGGGCGCTGTTTCGTACAGTAGTCAGCGTCATGTCTGGCAGAATATGCCGATCGCATCGTCATTGTTCTGGGGTCCGTAGCGCCAAAACGTTCCTTCATGATCTTGGCCCACATCCTCCTGACCGCTCGCCACATAGCTATCTCGCGGAAAAACTCAGGACCGCCTCCAAGTCCGAGGAAGGTGAAACGTGGCACAAACTCGTCTACACTCAGCCCGGTGGAGATCCCCAGTTTCATATAGGCGATCGCATTGGAAAGGGTGATGGCTATTATCTGTGGTTGGGTCAGCGCTCCAGCCGAACGCATGTGGTCTCCAGCAATACTGATTGTGTTAAATAGAGGCATAGATTTTGTGCAAAAGGCAATAGTATCACGTATCATCCTCATGGAAGGGTCTACCGGAAAAATGTGGGTGCCTCTCCCCAGTATCTCCTTCAAGATATCATTCTGGGGGGGTCCCCCTGAGCCTGGCTATGGGAACACCTTGCCTTTCTGCCAGAGCAACATACATAGCGATGATTATGTTAGCCGGGGCATTTATGGTCCAGTTGGACGCGATCTGGTCCAGAGTCACCACTCCCTTAAAAGCATCGTACAGAGTAGCAAAGTCCTGCAGGGTATCTATTGCCACGCCAGTGCCCCCCACTTCTCCTTCAACAAAAGGATCATCGGAATCGAAGCCGCACTGCGTGGGCAGGTCAAAGGCAATGTTAGCTCCCCTCCGGCCTTCACTCCGCCAGAGATCACGAGTATCCTCGGCCCTGCCAAAACCACTGTACTCTCCTGCTCTCGACCTTACACCACTGGACACTATGGCGCCAGAATCTATGCCTCTATCCAGAGGCGGATTGAAAGTCGGAAAACTTGCGCGGGTAAATGGATATTCACCCGGGAAACCAACGTCATCTAAAAAATTCCAGTCTTTCCTCAGGTCGAGCGGGGTGTATGTCCGAGTATAGGGTTTGTCTCTTCCCAGTCTTTTAAGGCTGGCTTTGAGCGTGGTTTCCCTCCATTTTTCCTCCCTCTCCTCTATTTTTTTTCGGTCATCCGGCATGTTACTTCCTCCTATTATTGACAAAAAGAGACCTTTGAAAAAGTATGTTTCTTTTGAAAAAGTATCCCTGAGAGCGAATATCTTGCAACAGTTCACAGCGGTCAGCTATCAGCATTCAGCAATTATTTTTCAAAACTTCCGCTGTCTTATTTTAGTAGTTGGTATAACTTATGTAATCCATCCTGATCACCGATCCCTGTAAAATGCTTGGAGCGAGCTTAGATGGGTCAAAAAATGTATGCTGAAGAGAAAAGGGATACTTTTTCAAAACTCTCAAAAATTCGTTTTTTACAAACAAGTATAGGGAATTTGGGCTTGTGTGTCAAGGATTTAATGTGGTCCAGCTATTTTCCTGGAGTTTCCTGAGTTTTTTATTGAGGATGTTTCTAATTCTACTCCGACACATAAATGATTATGATCAGATCAACATCCTCATCAGGTACAAAGCGATTTGATGCCGGACATCGGGCAGAGAGGATTTTTGTTTCAGCTCTCTTTGCCTGTCCCGCCAGCGCGCCGAGGAACGAACGGGGCATTGACGATCTTTCCATGATTCCAAAACGTCCGGATTCATTGGGAAAGGCTGCTTTGTATCCTTCCCATTCTCCGATACCACAGGTTCTGCTGTTCGAGTTTTTTTTCCTGTATGCGCTGGAGCGTCAGATAACCGAAAGCAAGAATTACCAGCAGTACATGACGCCGCCAGCCGGTCCAGCTTCTGCCCTCATGGTGATCCAGACCCAGCTCCTCCTTCAATTGCTGGTAGCCCTGCTCGATCCAGAACCTTTCGTGAAAGAGACGAACCATCTCCAAAGTCGGCATGTCCTGAGGCATATTGCTGAAGAAGTACCGGAGCTCATATTCCCCGTCATCCTTCTTTCTTCTCTCGATGATCAGCCAGACTTCCTCATGAGCGGTTCCTTTCCGATAGCCCTGCGCGGGAAAGACCCTTCTGGATACCGCCTCAATCACCAGGGGTTTATCCAGACAATCTCTCCGGATCTCCAGATGCTCCCACTCTCCTTCAGCGACACATTTTCCCAGCTCAGAGATCTTGACCGGCAAGGGATTCGTCTCGATGAGCTTCGGGGATTTTCTTTTTCTTCCTCTTTTCTTCTCCTGAGGATCGGGTTGAACAAAAACCGGAGACTCCAGAAAAACCTGTGTATCCGCGTAAATCCCGACGATATAGCGCTCTTGCCGGTCATCGAGTCCCCGGCGAAAATCCGTTATGTCTCCGTACCAACTGTCTGCCACCACCGCCCGGTGAGGAGCCCCATCAGATCTGGCTTGATCGATCAAATCCAGTGCCATCTGCCACTTCTCCCGGTAATGGACGTCTGCCGGCATGTAGGTCTTCTTTCGCATGTCGACACATTCCGGATCATCAGGATTATCCCAAGATTTAGGAACAAAAAGCTCCATCGCGTATGGCCAGGCGAACCCTTGACCAACATAGGTCAAACTGACCCCAATCTGACAGTTGTCAACCTTCCCAAGAGATCCGCAATACTGCCTGGCCACACAGACACTATGGCGACCTTTCTTCGGAAATCCCGTATCATCAATAACCAACACTCCCTGGGGATCGGCGGTCTCCGCAAGCATCTGTCTCCTGTATTCGCCAAATGCGCCGTCACGGTCCCA
>PFIF01000283.1:0-4881 GCA_002782605.1 Deltaproteobacteria bacterium CG_4_8_14_3_um_filter_43_13
CGGTAAAGATAATCGGTGCTGATAAAATCCTATTTGGCACTGATTACCCTTTGATAGATCAGAGGAGATACAGGAAACAGATAGAGAGCTGCGGTCTTTCTGAGGAGGAGATTGATAAGATATACGGAGAGAATGCCAAAAGATTGCTGAGGTTATAGAACTTGAAAGATTATCAAAAATTTAAATTGGAAAACGGTATGACGCTTATCTTGAAAGAAAACCATTCTGCCCCTGTAGTTGCCCTTCAAATATGGGTAAAGGCTGGCAGTAGTGATGAGACAGACGAGGAAGCTGGTATCTGCCATGTAATAGAGCATATGCTCTTTAAGGGTACAGAGAAGAGGGGAGTGGGAGAGATTGCCTATGAGATAGAGTCGTCGGGTGGAGAGATCAATGCTTACACATCATTTGATGAAACAGTCTATCATATAGTAATAGCCAGCAGATTCTTTGACCTGGGGCTTGACGTACTCTCCGATGCTTTAAGACATCCTTCTTTTGACGCGATAGAGCTGGAAAAGGAGAAGGAAGTGATCATGGAAGAGATTAAGCGGTGCGAGGATCAGCCTATGGTAAAATTAACGCAAGCCCTCTTCTCCACCAGTTATAATTTACATACATACCGTCGCCCGATAATAGGTTTCGAAGATACGGTAAAGAATTTCACCAGAGACGATCTTCTGGATTTTTATAAGAGATGGTATACCCCAGATAATATTACCCTTATAGTCGTTGGAGATATTGAGAATATTACTATGTCTCCTAAGATAGAAATGGCATTTAAAGATTTTACATCAAACCAAGGAGCCAGTCGGAGCAGAGTTCAGGAATTGCCTCAAAAGACCACAAGAAGCAGCGTTATGATTGATAACGTAATGGAAGGCTACATGAGCGCGGCATTCCATATCCCTGGTATAAACCACAAGGATACGCCAGCCCTCGACGTCCTCTCCTTTATACTGGGCAATGGTGACTCTTCACGGTTATTCAGGAAGGTAAAAGACCAAAGGGGTCTTGTATATACCATATATTCCTATAGTTTTATCCCTAAAGAACCGGGGCTTTTAGCTATAACCGGCATACTGGAAAGGGAGAAATCCAGGGATGCCCTGGCAGCTATATTAGAGGAAACATATAGATTAAAATCCGAAAAGATAAACGAGGATGAATTAGAAAAGGCCAAATTAAATATCGAAAGTGAATTTCTATATGGCAAGGAAACAGTTCAGGGGCAGGCCAGACAATTAGGACATTTTGACGTAGTGGCAGAGAACATAGATTTTGAAAGGGAATATATCAACCTGATATCTAAGGTCAAAAGCCAGGACATTATGAGAGTGGCAAAAAGGTATCTAAACAATAAAAATCTAACGGCCGTGTTTCTGCTGCCTGATGGCGATGGAGACGACATAAACGAAGACGCAATCAAGGATATCGCCTCAAAAGAAGAGAGCAGATTAAGGCATCACTACTCAAAACCCTGTAAAAAAGGGGTAGAACAGATAGAAAAAATAACTATGGAAAATGGCATGACCCTTTTGATTAAAGAAGACCATTCTACCCCCATTGTTGCAATGAGAGCAGTTTTTTTAGGGGGGCTGCGGTTTGAAAAGAAGAAATTGAACGGGGTAAATAACTTCATAGCAGGGATGATTACCAAGGGAACCAAGGGTCATAATGCCCTTGAGATCGCCCAAAGGATTGAATCCATGGCAGGGGGTATCCATGGATTTTCAGGCAGGAACAGTTTTGGTTTAACCTCTGAAATTTTGAGCAGATTCTTTGACAGGGGGTTAAAACTCTTTGCTGACATCATAATCAATCCCACCTTTGATAAGGCTGAATTAGAGAAGGAGAGGACGGATATACTCGCAGCCCTGAAGCAGCAAGAAGACAATCTTGCCTCCTATACCTTTAACATCTTTGCCAAAACTATATACAATTATCACCCTTATGGGATGAATATACTGGGCACCAGGAAATCCATAATCAATATCACCCGGGATGATTTGACAGATTATTATAGAACTTATGCCAGTCCAAAAAACCTGGTTTTAAGTATAGCAGGCGATGTCAGGGTAGATAATACAATTAAAAGGGTGGAACAGTCCTTTCAGGATTTTGCAGCAACTAACTTTAAAATCCCAAAAATCTTGAAGGAGGTTCCCCCAGAGTCCATCAAAAATGTGGAGGCGTACAAGGATAAAAAACAGGCACATATTGTTCTGGGATTTTTGGGAACAACAATATACAGCCCTGACAGGTACCCTCTGGAAGTTCTGAACACAGTCCTGTCAGGACAGGGAGGAAGGCTCTTTATGGAGCTCCGGGACAAACTGAGCCTGGCGTATGCTGTCGCCTCTTTCTTCCAGGATGGTATAGATCCTGGTTTCATAGGGGTTTATATCGGTACCAGCCCTGAAAAACTGGATATGGCCATCGATGGCATAAAAAAGGAGCTTAAAAAAGTTAGAGAGAAGAAAATAGACTCTGCGGAGTTAGAACGAGCAAGGAGATATATTCTGGGCAGTTTCGAGATCGGGTTACAGACAAATTCTGCCAAGGCAGCTACTATGGCATTTGGTGAAAGATATGGTCTGGGATTCTCTAATTTTATGGAGTATCCAGGAAAGATATCCGAGGTAACGGCTGATGATGTTCTGAGGGTAGCGAGGAAATACATTGATCTGAATCGGTATTCCCTTGCTGTGGTTAGACCACGCAAGGGGAGAGAGTGTGTACACATGAACGAGGTACATGGATAAGCTATTTATCGGAGCGCCCTCTCCCTTTTTTGTAATTGAATCTCCAAATTTTTCAAAAGCTGGAGATCTTTCTTTAACTGTTCGTTTTCCTGAAGAAGCCTGGTAGTTTCAGTCTGTTGTTTATCATTCAACAACCGAATCTCTTTTTTTAACTGCTCACTTTCCTGAAGAAGCCTGCCCTTATCTGCCTGGGCTTTATCAAGCAGCAATTGATTAGATATACTCTTTGCCTGGTATGCCTTTATGTCATCAATGATCCTGATAAATGTTTCAGAAAGGCTGTACCATCTGCTCTTAGGATAGGTTTTTACTAACAGTTCAAATTCTGATCTCGCTCTTAAATAGTCAGCCGTTACCTCAATGTTACCCAAATGTGAAACAGCATTATGAAAAAGATCCGTGTCGGACATCGGTCTATCGGCTATTTCCTTCTCTTTAATCACCGGAACTGTCTTCGGAGGGTAAACGGTTTTGTCAGGAGAGATTGGGACAGCAGAAGCACATGCCATTAAAAACATAACTACTAATAAAAGGACAAACCATCTTTTTTTATCCATAGCGTCGCTCCTCGTCTCAGACATATTCTGAGAGTTTCATATAGTTGCTTCCAGGCAATGTTTTTGCATATTCCTTTAACTCTGCAGCCATCTTTGCCATGTCAAGGGGGTTTTTAAAACGGGTCCCGTCATCGGTCACCATAGCAATCGTCACAGTGAGGAGAGGAAATTTTTGCTGAACACCTTTTCTGTCCTTCCCTAGAATGAACCCTTTCTCTCTGTCTTTGTCACTGTAATATTTCGGGATATGCCGGTCAAACTCTGAGACAACCTGCTTACATATCTGTTCTGCCCGCCCTGGTTCGGAAATAAAAACAAAATCATCACCCCCGATATGCCCGATGAAGTCCTCTTCCTGAACTGAGGTCTTTATCTGATTCGTCAGGATATCGGCGACTTCTTTGATAACCTCACTGGCCCAGGCATAACCGTATTTATCCGCAAAGGGCTTAAAGTTATCGAGATCCACATGGCATAGGGAGAAGCTTTTTCCCTCTGACAGACGTTTTTCAATCTCTTTCTCTATTGCAATATTACCGGGAAGACGGGTTAGAGGAGACGCATCGAGATTAAGCGCCTCGAGTACCTTGAGACGTCCGGCCATGAAAGTAAAGGCGCTGGCTAAGCTGCCTATTTCGTCACGGCGGTTAATGGTAAGGTCATAATCGAACCGTCCTACGGCAATCATTCCTGTCCCTTTTTCAAGCTTCTTGAGGGGTATGGAAATATTATGGGTAATCAGAAAGGCAAGAGACAATCCTGCAACAAGACTTATAACGCTGAGAATGGCTGTCATCCTGGATGCCTCGATGCCCCGTGACTTAATCAGGTTCATACGCGTATCAATGTCCTTTTCAGCCTTATTCTGGATGCCACGCAGATACAATGCAATATCATCTATGATTTTTTTACCATCCCTTTCAGATACATTTAACGCATCCTCAACACGATTTTCTTTGACCAACGCTATTTCCTGATGGAAGATCTCATCATATTGAGTATGGAGCGATGATAGTTTTGAAAGTATAATAGTCATACCGGAAAGACGATTTTTTTTGAGATTCTTTGCCCTCTTGCTGAATTCGTGACTTCGTGTCCAGAATATCTCTTCAAGGGATGGGTCTTTAAGGATCAGATATTTTTTTTCGGCACTTTCCTGGGCAAGCAGGGCATCCATCATCGCCTTGCTGGTTTCAAGTGCCATAAAATCCTGATTGATTATGGTGTATGCCAGCTTATTGAGGTTCTGCAAACTGATTACAGCATAGGTGCTGGCAAGGACAGTCAACAGAACCATCGCCATATAACTAAAGAGCAGCTTCCGCTTTATGGTCAGCTTCATCCCATAGACCCTAATAATCCCATTGAAAAAACCTGGAATAAAATAATGTTTGTAACTATTCAGGCACAAAGAGACAAAGGCACATAGGCACAAAGAATAAGAAAAAAGCAAAAAACAACACCTGCCTGCCGGTAGGGAAACAACCGTATCGCTCGACAGAAATTTATGCTTACAATAATAGCAAACCAAATAAACTTTGTGCCTTTGGTGCTCTGTG
>PFIF01000283.1:4917-9750 GCA_002782605.1 Deltaproteobacteria bacterium CG_4_8_14_3_um_filter_43_13
AACAGGTGAAATTCCTTGATATTTTTGTATGTTTGGTTATATATGTAGTAACTATTCGTATTCCCTGAATTAAATAAAATGGAGGAAAAAACAGTGAACCAAAAGACTTTCCTAAATGGGCTAAGCAATGGGAAAAAAGATATAATCCAGGAAATTATTGATTTAATGAATCAAAATAGTATTGAATACTGTGTAATCGGAGGCATTGCAGTAAATGCGTACGTAGAACCGGTTGTAAGTCTTGATTTAGATATTGTGGTGATAATTGACGCCATAGACAAACTCATCGAATCTACAAAAAATGAATTCAAAATAGAGAAGTTCCCCCATAGTATTAATTTAGGAAGCGAAGATTCAGATATTCGTATACAATTACAAACCGATAATAGATATCAAGATTTTATTAAAAGGGCCTCAATTAAGGATATTATGGGATACCAAATGAATGTAGCATCATTAGAAGACGTCTTAACCGGCAAGGTCTGGGCCTATTCGGATAAACAAAGACGAGGCAGCAAACGACAAAAAGATCTTGCTGATATTATGCGTATTATTGAGTCATTTCCAGAATTAAAATCAAGATTACCGGAATTTACAATCGAAAGTATTAATAGAAACTTATAACAAATCAATCCAGTAGAATTTGGGGTCAGCCATTAGTAACACTACCTTGAAAAAATCTATCCCCCTTCTTTTTTTGCCATGCATGGAAAGTAGAAAAGCAATGACGGAATCAAAGCAGGATAATCAACCCACTGAAAGTCCTTCAGCACGCCATTATCGGAAAATCGCCGCTGAACTGAGGATCGGCAAGGCTCAGGTAGAGGCAACAGCCGGGCTTCTCGGTGAGGGGGGCACGGTGCCCTTTATTGCCCGCTACCGGAAGGAGGCCACCGGATCACTCGATGAGGTAGCTATCATGGCGATCCGCGACCGACTGAACCAGCTGGCGGAACTGGATAAGCGGCACGAGGCAATATTCAAATCCCTTGTGGAGCGCGAGCTCCTGACGGAGGAGCTTAAGGAAAAGATCGCCGCCGCCGAAACGCTCACCATTCTCGAGGACATCTATCTTCCCTACCGTCCAAAGCGGCGGACACGGGCTACGGTAGCCCGGGAAAAGGGGCTGGAACCCCTGGCACAGCTACTCTTTAACCAGGAGGAGTTTGATCCGCTTACAGAAGCCGCAGTCTTTGTGGATCTGGAAAAGGGTGTAGCCACGCCTGGGGAAGCCCTCTCAGGTGCGCGCGACATCATCGCTGAATGGGTGAATGAGGACGAAAATGCCCGTGCCAGGATGCGCCAATTCTTTATGGCGAAGGCCGTCTTCCATGCGCAGGTCATTTCGGGAAAAGAGGCGGAGGGAAGCCGCTACCGGGATTACTATGACTGGGAAGAACCGGCAGCAAAGGCGCCTTCGCACCGGATTCTCGCTATGCGGAGGGGTGAAAAGGAGGGGTTTCTAATCCTCCGGGTGGTTCCGCCGGAGGCGGAGGCAATCGCCCTGCTGACGGATCTCTTTGTTCGGGGAGACAGTCAGGTTAGCGCACATGTTCGGATGGCTGTGGAAGATTCTTATCGGCGGCTGCTTTCGAGTTCCATGGAGACAGAAATCCGCATCGCTACAAAAAAGCGGGCTGACGCGGAAGCGATCCGGGTCTTTAGTAACAATCTCCGCCAGCTGCTCCTGTCCCCGCCTATGGGTCAAAAACGCGTCTTGGCCATCGATCCAGGTTTCCGGACAGGGTGCAAAACCGTCTGTCTCGATGCCCAGGGAAAGCTCCTCCACCATGAAACAATATTTCCCTTCCTCTCCGCAAGGGTTAAGGAGGAAGCTATAGCGAGGACCAGGGCTCTTTGCCAGGAGTTTGCCGTAGAAGCCATAGCCGTAGGTAACGGGACAGCGGGGCGGGAAACGGAGACCTTCCTACGGTCTCTTGGCCTGCCGTCAACGATCCAGATTATCATGGTGAACGAGAGCGGCGCCTCGGTTTACTCCGCCTCGCAGGTCGCCCGGGATGAATTCCCCGACGAGGATGTCACTGTCCGGGGGGCGGTCTCCATTGGCCGGCGCTTGTTGGATCCCCTGGCCGAACTCGTCAAGATCGATCCGAAGGCAATCGGTGTGGGGCAGTATCAGCACGACGTGGATCAGTCAGAACTCAAACGAAACCTGGACGATGTGGTCATGAGCTGCGTGAACGCCATAGGTGTCGAGGTTAACACGGCGAGCGCCCAGCTCCTTACCTATATTTCAGGCTTGGGACCTGCCCTGGCCAGACAGATTGTAACCTGGCGCGATGAGAACGGCCCCTTTCTTTCCCGTGAAGAACTCAAAAAGGTGCCCCGGTTGGGAGCCATGGCCTTTCAGCAGGCCGCGGGTTTCCTCCGGATTCGAAACGGCAGAAATCCGCTTGATGCAAGTGCTGTCCATCCCGAAAGCTATGCTATAGTAAACCGGATGGCTGATGACATGAGTTGCTCCGTTGCTGATCTGATGCGTGACGATCCTCTCCGGAATAGGATAGACCTTGCCCGGTATGTAACGGATCGGGTAGGCATTCCGACACTGAACGATATTCTTGCCGAGTTAGCTAAGCCCGGACGAGATCCCCGTGAGAGCTTTGATGCTTTCCAGTTTGCCGAAGGGATTGCAAAAATTGAGGACATCTCACCTGGAATGCGACTGCCCGGGATCGTAACGAACATTACCGCTTTCGGCGCCTTTGTGGATATCGGTGTCCACCAGGACGGTTTGGTACACTTAAGCCAATTAGCCGACCGTTATGTGAAAGACCCTCAGAAAGTCCTGAAAGTCCGTCAGCCCGTTGTCGTGACAGTCCTTGCCGTAGACAGGGAAAGAAATCGCATCTCGCTTTCCTTAAAGAAGCAGCAGGGAGCGTCTGCCAACTCTCTGTCTCCACTTTCACCTGCGCAAAAAGATGAGCAGCTCGTGAATGATCTTGGGGTCATAGGTAAATAAGGTAAATAGAGGTCAAATCTTCACAGGCTGTTCCCCAAACGGAAATTCCTTTGAGCGATCATCAAAACGTTTTGGACAAGCGAAAGGGGAATTTTTCAGTGTGAACTACTTAGAAGGTTTCTTTACCAGAAAGTACATCTCTCCATACTGCTGCATAGCACCTGCAGCAATCTCTGCAAACTTTCCATTACCCCAGAAAAGGTCTGCTCTGCCAGGGCCTCTGATTGCTCCGCCTGTATCCTGATTGGCTACAAATCTTGAAAAACTTTTCCACTCAGTTATCCTGTCAGACTGGTCTATCTCAGGCTTCTGAGTGGTGATGAAGGCAAGCCCTCCTTTTGGGAACAATCTATAGTCAACAGCTATAGATCTTCCTGGAGTTAGAACAACTCCTATGTTTCCAAGTGCGCCCTTATCGACCTTTTCGAAGAAGACATAGCTCTCATTGTAATTCAGGATTCTGTCTCTCTCTTCCGGATGGTCTTTAAAAAAGGTCTTTATGCTTTGCAACGAGATATCCCCTTTAGGAATTATGTTTTCATCAATGAGTGTCTTTCCTATACTCTTATATGGCCTTCCATTGGATCCAGCATAATGTACCCTCTGTACCTTCCCATCCTCCAAAACGATAATTCCTGAACCCTGAATCTGCAAGAAGAAGAGTTCTACAGGATCAGATACCCATAACAATTCCAGCCCTTTACCTTCCAGTACTCTTTCAACATCAATTTCTCTCCTGCTATAATAAGGAACAACCTCGTTACCATTGTATCTTGCTACTATCTTTTCCCCTTCAAACTCTGGACAAAATTGCCCCAGGTCAATCACCATTAAATCACCGGGTTTTGTGTATAGTGGGTACCTGTATTCACCATATCTGGTTGAACCGCCTTTAAGCACTGGTTCACAATACCCTGTAAAGAGTACAGAACCTCCTCCATCAGTCCCAACTGATTTATAGGTATAAAAGTGCTTTTTAACCTTTTTGTTTAAGTCTTCTGAACTGGTAGAATTCGCAAAGATATCTAAAAATGTATTCATAGATTCTACCAAATATCCGGCAGTGTAGATATGGGAACCATAGACAAATTCCCTGTCTGGAGGTAGTCTTTTGAGGTACTCAATGCTTCTCCCAACGGCTGTTTTTAGAGAATCCTTATCCATATCATCTGTAAATTCAGGGTTTTCCAAGTCATCAAGCAATACAAGAGCATTATCAGGCTCTTTTGCCTTTACAGCCGCACTCTGGAGGTATCCACTGAGGAAAAGGGTAAGTATGAACAGGATGAAAATCCTTTTCATTATTTTAGTACCGATTTGCTGCATTTATACTGCCTTCCCAAAGCCACCCATCATGGAAAACAATAACCACATAACCAGCATTTGAATGATCCAGCCAATGGCACATACCCCCACGGCGCGTAATGTGCTTCTATAATCGAGGGCTTGTCTGACCGCTATGACCATTGCCACCAGCATCCAGATTCCGGCAGAAAAAAAGACGATTCCTGTAAACCCTGGGATGATACCAAGCACTCGAATCAACCCTGGAGAGCTTGAGAAACCTATAGTTCGCAACAGCTCGCCAAGATCAGCTTTGGTTTGTGTCTCCGGAAGGAGCTTTGTTCCAATAAGGTAAGTTAGCCATGCCCAGACATACCACCCCGCAAGGGCTGCGATGGTGCCCATAAGAATCCCGACAAATCCTCCCGTTTGAAAGCTTCCTATCCCGGCTGCTACACTTGAAATAATAACTACCGTAGTAGCCTGGCCAAGAGCCCCCTTGTCAGCCTCAACCTCTTCATACAGGTTAACATCCAGCTTAGCTGCACGAATAATGCGATCTTTAA
>PFIF01000283.1:9796-21770 GCA_002782605.1 Deltaproteobacteria bacterium CG_4_8_14_3_um_filter_43_13
TGATTGTCAAACCCTCTAACCAGAAGTGAGGGTCATCCAGTTCTACTCCAAAGGGTTTCACCAGATTTGCAGGAGAGGCTTTCCCCCCGGATGAGAGAAGACTGATGTATTTGGGTATAAACTCGTTTCCCTCCCTTTCGTAGCTCTTATAAAGGGATAAGGTCAGGAGTTCACCAAAGGCATATGCATAGACATATCCTCGAGCGTGGAGGAAATGGGGAATATAACTCCACCAGATAGAATAGTTTTCTGTGAGGGTGACCGAGTCGCCAAACATCTCTTTTTGGGTTTTTGTCCATAATTCGTTGAATTTCTCATTTGATAGTTCTCCGACATTCCTCCTTTCCCTATGTATAGCATCCTCAAAAAGGTACATGGATATTTGCCTGAAAACGGTTGCAAACATAGCCTCCAGTTTACTGCAAAGAAGGCTTATTTCCTCCTCTATTTGAGGGGTTCCCTTTAACTGTTTTTTGAAAACCAGCATTTCACCAAAGACAGATGCGGTTTCGGCCATGGTGGGGGGTGTTTGACTGTTAAAATATCCCTGTTTTTTAGCTGCCAGATACTGGTGAATTCCGTGCCCCAGTTCGTGGGCAACGGTCTGTACATCACGGATGTTACCTGTGTAATTAAGCATTATATAAGGATGGACATCGGGAATGCAGGGGTGAGAAAAGGCGCCACCCATCTTTCCCAGCATAAGAGGGGCATGCATCCAGTGTTTATCGAAGAACATCGAAGCGATGTTCTTCATCTCTTTAGAAAAGTCACCGAAAGCGGCAAGGACTATTTCTCTGCATTCTTCCCATGGTACAACCCTTTCGGAAGAAAAGGGTAGGGGGGCATAACGGTCATAATCGAAAAGTTCATTGTACCCTAACATCTTCTTTTTTAATTTGTAGTATCGCACAGGTATGTCATAACGGCTCCTGACTGCATTGTTTAGAGCATTGACCGTTTTTTCATCCACTTCGTTCGACAGATTTCTGGAGCTTATCCATTCAGGATACTTTCTAAGCCTGTCTGTAATCATGTGATCGGTCAGGATGGTATTAAAAATATGTGTTAATATATGTGAGTATTCTGAAAGACCGGCGGTTAATTCTTCAGATGCCTTTTTTCTGACCTCGCGGTTACTGTTATACAGGTCTGCCAGAACCTCTTCTTCTACCCTCCCCCTTTCTCCGAACTTTTTCTGGGAGATAATCTTATCGAAGAGCTTGGTCCAACTGCTTAGCCCGGCAGGCTCTTTTTCCGCCAGGACTCTTTCTTCGGTCTCGCTTAGCTGATGAGGCCTGTATTTTTTTAGGACGTTCAGGAAGTGACGGTATTTTTCTATTTCAGGGGCATGTAACAGCTTTTCTGAGGTCTCGTTATCCAGGTTTGCCCACTCCAGGTTAAAGAAGACAATGTCTCTTTGGAACTCGCTCTCCAGTTCATGAACCTTCTGTAGAAATGCGCCGGCTTTTGCATCCTGGGACCTGGTCGAATAATTCAAGAATGCAAAGCTCTCTATTTTGCCCAGTAATTGGTTGAGTTCCTCCAGTTCACAAACGGCAGTAAAGAGACCTTTGGGATCAAAGTCTTTGACCTTTCCTCTGTATTCTTTTGAAAAGTTGGATATCCCCTGCCTCAGTCTCTCTATATCTCCTTCTATACGGGGGTCTTCTATCCCCTGATAGAGATCGGTCAGATTCCATATGATACCTTCTGTCTTTAATCTTTCATCCATTTAGAGAGCTTGCCTGATTTAGTTTGGTTAAGAGGGAAGGGGAATTTATTTGGTCAGGAATCTACTTAAATGTAACCTTTAATCTTGAGATTATAGATGATTACCTCTGCTATTTCATCCAGGGAATAGCAGGCACTATTGATTAGGAGGCTAAAGTTGTAAGGGTCCTTTATGGACTTCAACGTATACTTCTCGACGAAAGCCTCTCTTTCCTTTTCCGTTTTAGTAACTAACTTCACTGCTTCATCTTCTGAAATCCCCATCTCATCTCTGATCTTTTCTTTACGGAATTCAAAAGGTGCAATCAAACGGACATGAAATCCCCTTTCGACATTTTTTGTAATGATACACCCCCCTCTTCCTATCAAGATTGCATTCCCTTTCTCTGCCAAACCTATGAGGACTCGGGTAAGGTATTGGAAAATTTTGTACTCGTTGGGTCTACCGAGAAATATGTGATCCATGTACTGTTGCATCTGTGAACGCTGGTTTTCATCCAGAGAATTGGCCAGGGTTTCAGAGAGGTTGTGCTCCTCAGCTATTTTATGGATTACCTCTTTATCAAAAACGGCCCATGGGTATTCTTTGTCTGTTAGTCTGTTAAGCTTATCCTGCAGGGTTTCTACTATTGGATAGACACGGCAGCCGAATTCCCTTGAAATTGTTATAAAAGGAAGCTTCTTTTTCCCCTTACGCATCTTCCAGAGTTCTTGAGTTCTCAATTTCAACTGATGTGCCAATTGTGCCTCAATTCTAGCTTTGAATAAAGCAACCATAGAATCCTCCTTGTAATTATTAGGTTGTTTAGACTGCAGGCTGAAGGCTGTTAGTCACTGCGCATTGACCGAATCAAGGTGCTCTGAGCTTCGTATGGTCGTACATGATTTCCTCCTACAGGCTAACTGCCTACAGCCTATCCACCTGAGCAGCTACAATCTAACACAGAATTAGTTGACTTACAACTTTAATTTTTTCTTGGCGTCCTCAACCCCCTTCTGTTGTATTAAGACCTTGAAGATAACTCCCATACCTCCGGGCATAAAAAAGTTTTTCATGGCTAGTTTTTCTTTATAGTATTCCAGTGTTGACATGTTGTGCTTGTTTTTCTCTAAGTCCTCCAGGATATCGAGGAGCCCCATGGCTATGAGAAACCTGTGCTGTTCTAAATAAATGGTCTTCTTCAAACCCATCTTTTCGCCCGTTTCCATCAGGGTTGTAAAGTCAACATGTGCCGTAATATCCTGAAAGCCTAACCTTGTATAGGGATTGTGATTTACAGTGTGCCTGTAGTAGCAGGAATAGTGCCATCTTTTCTGTACGGGGCGAAAAACTCATCTGCTGTGTACCCGTAATCAATGGTTATGACAAATCCTTTGCCCATGGCAGTGTGGATTTCTTTCAGCCAGTCAAAAATTCCCAGGTTTACCTCAGCCTTTTGCCCTTCCTCAAGTGTTATATTCAGGTTTGTAAAGTACTGTTCTAATGCAGGGGTGGACAACTCGCCCAGCTCTTCCATAAAACCACTTTTGTTAAGAGTTACATAAACCTCTTTTAGATTTCCCCTTTCCATTTTAACCATATTGAAAGGAAAGGAATCGAGGAGTTCATTGGAGAGATAACACCCGTCGAAGCGGAGCCCCCTTTTCTTAAAATCATCAGGAGAATGCCATATAACCCTGTCTTCATGAGAGTGGTTTTTAAGCAGTTCTTTCTGAAAAGCAGGAAAATGGCTGCTTATCTCTATGATCTTATAGGTCAATGATTCATAAAAATCCGGCAACTGTTTTCTGGCGTAGTCCAGTATGTCACAACACAAAAACCCTTTTCCAGCCCCTGCCTCCACTATTGTAAAATCGGATCTTTTCCCCAGGATATTCCACATTTGATTGATCAATCTTGCTATAAGATGCCCAAATACCGGGTGGATGTGAGAACTTGTGTAATAGTCGCCGTCTTTTCCGATCTTTTCCCTGGGGGAATTGTAGTGCCCGTGGACAGGATGGTATAGAGCCATATCCATGTACTCTGCAAAGGTTATTCTCCCTTTCTTGCGGATTGTATTGATGATAATGGATTTCAGTTCCTTGTTTTCCGGTTCAGTAACCATATTGTTGGCTTTCCTGTGACCTATTTGATCTGACTAATTCATTCACACTGAAAAAAATGAAAAGGGAATTTTTTCTTTTTCAGGGCAAGTAACTATTATATTTAAGTAGAGAACTTTGTCAATTTATTCATAAAAAACCTCTTGATTGTTGACACGATTGATGAGGTGAATTAAAATAAAAAAAGAAATACAGATTGTAAACTGGAGGAGTAATTGAAGAGACTTTTGAAGATAGCCGAGAAAAAAGAGAGGTTGATTATTGGCCTTATGTCCGGGACATCCCATGACGGGGTTGATGCCGCTCTGGTTAGCATCAGGGGAAATGGCATTAAGACCAGGGTTAGTCTTTTATACCACCTCCACTATCCTTATCCTGCTGAAATCAAGAGGAGGATTGAACAGGCATTTGAGGGATTTACAGCGGGTATCTGCATGCTGAATTTTGAGTTGGGAGAGTTATTTGCCAGGGCGGCACTGGAATGTATCAGTAAGAGTGAGGTTTCTAAGAATGATCTGGATCTCATTGCGTCTCATGGGCAGACTATTTATCATATCCCCCCGCAGGGGGATATGACAGGCTCTACATTACAGATTGGTGAGGCAGATATAATTGCTGAGCGGACAGGCATTGTTACGGTATCCGATTTCCGTAAGAGGGATATGGCAGCAGGCGGTCATGGTGCGCCTTTAGTTCCCTATGCTGATTTTATACTCTTCAGAGAGAAGGGTAAGACAAGGGCAGTGCAGAATATAGGGGGGATTGCCAATGTCACGGTAGTTACTGAAAAGGCAAAAGATATAATTGCCTTTGATACAGGGCCGGGGAATGCACTGATTGACGAAACAGTGAGAGTACTTTCTTGTGGAGAAAAGGACTTCGATGCAGACGGTGGGTGGGCAGAAAGAGGTAATGTAAACCATGCCCTTCTGGATAAACTGATGTCCCATAGTTATCTTAAACTTGCTCCTCCCAAATCTACGGGGATAGAGACCTTTGGCAAAAGCCTGGTAAAAGAGTTGATTGCAGATAATCCAGACATCGCGTCAGAGGATCTGTTGGCAACATTGACATGTTTTACAGCAAAGAGCATTCATCGGGCATATCAGGCATTTATCCTTCCAAAATACTCAATAGACCAGGTGATTTTATCCGGCGGAGGAAGCAAAAACAGATACCTCTTTAGCCTGTTGAGAGGTTTCTTCAATGATATACCGATTGTTCTTATAGATGAATTGGGGATTCCGTCAAATGCCAAGGAGGCTCTCTCTTTTGCGATCATGGCAAATGAGACGATCATGGGAATGCCAGGCAACCTCCCATCAGCAACAGGGGCTAAAAGGTCTGTGGTGTTGGGGAAAATAAGCCTGTAGGTATATGGTAACCATTCAATGTTAAAAGAAGGGCGAAGCCTTTGGGAGGTTAATCTTTTGGCCCTTATCGGCTGTTCTTTGTGATCAACTCCTTTTTAAATCCAGCAAAAGCTGCTTCTTCAATATCCAATCTTTCCTGTATAATACGTTTAAGCCAGTTTTCTAAGTTTTCCTCTCGATGCAGACGAGCAAAAAAAGCCGCCCTCGCTGCTAAATCGGAAGGAATGGCAAGGGAGGTTGACTTTGACTTGCGGATCTTCACGGGTACTTCCCATGCAGACTCATCGTCTGCCTGAGCAATCACAATGCGGTCGATTTCTCCTTCGGTCATAACTTTACGTTTCGATTTCATATGTCCCATCCTGTTATAATTCGGACAATATTGCCCGGTTTGAGTTGAAAAATAATTTTGAGTTTGCGCCCTCCAATTGTTTTTCCAACAACTTGGTAACGATCTTTATATGTTTTGTTCCTACGAACCTCAAAATCCGAGAAGAAACACTCAACAGCTTCCTCAAAGGAAACCCGATGATCACTAAGTTTATCACTATCAAAATCATATTCAAAGTCTTTCGGAAGAAAGCGGTTCCAATTTACCATATATCATTCCTTTTTTAATGCTCCTCGATCCCTCGCAAAGAATGAGTTGCTAACGGGTGGCGGATGAGCGAAGTGCCCTTTAAGGGCATTTGGGCTTCAGCCGTTTATTCGCTTGATAGCCGAAGTGGTGCTTCGCTCAAAGCATCCCCTAAAGATAATGGACCAATTTGCCAGAAATCTTTCCTTACTGACAATTCTCTACCGATTGTTTAGTTTATTATTAATTAATTAGGCACTATATGTCAACATTTTTGCTTTCATTTCCCATATTTTATGGTATTTTAAGAAATCATGCTTATGTTTACGTCAAAAGGAATTTTTTCATCTTTCCAAGGAAGTTACTCAATTGGAGGTAAGCTATGGCTAAAAATGTTGCGCTTTATTACAACCCTACATGACCCGACTGCATTGCAGCGAAGGAGTTTCTTTCGCAAAAGGGCATAAATTACGCAGATAAAGACATACTAAATGATCCGGAGGCAAGAAGAGAACTTGTTGAGAAGTACGGAAGGATGACTACTCCGACAATGGTCATTAACGGAGAAGCGATCCTCGGGTTTGGTCAGAACAGGGAAAAGATTGAAGGGCTTTTATCAGAATGACAAAGATCAAGACGTACTATTCATGTCAATCCTGTGGCTACCAGGCGCCCAAGTGGCTGGGCAGATGCCCGGATTGCGGTGAATGGAATACCCTGATAGAAGAGAAAATCAGCGAAGGATCTCCTTCCAGAATAGACCCTTTGGGGATGGAGATCAACGAAACACCTAAACCAATAACTGATATAAGCATAGACGAAGAGGACAGGCTAAACACAAACATTGGAGAATTTGATCGGGTTTTGGGCGGAGGGGTAGTGTGGGGGTCAGTTGTTCTGGTTGGGGGCGATCCCGGGATTGGAAAGTCAACCCTGCTGCTTCAAGCCCTGAATAATCTGGGTTTGTCAGAAAGGAAAGTCCTTTATGTTTCCGGGGAAGAATCAGCCAGACAAACCAAGATGAGAGGGGATCGACTAGGGGTATCTTCGAAGAACCTGTACATTGTTTCGGAGACATCCCTTGAGAAGATCATGGAGATGATAAAGGAACTCAAACCCCATGTCCTGGTAATCGATTCTATCCAGACAATCTACACATCTCTTTTGCAGTCTGCTCCAGGCAGTATCTCTCAGGTCAGAGAGACGGCGGCAAGGCTCATGTACATGGCAAAGAAGACGGGGGTGTCTACATTTCTCATAGGGCATGTGACCAAGGAAGGGGCTATAGCAGGGCCGAGAGTTCTGGAGCACATGGTAGATACTGTACTGTACTTTGAAGGGGACCGGGGACATCCCTATAGAATACTGCGGGCGGTAAAGAACCGATATGGATCAACCAATGAGATTGGGGTTTTTGAGATGAAGGATTCAGGCCTGGAGGAAGTCCTGAACCCCTCTGAGCTTTTCCTGTCGGAGAGGCCTATAAATGTTCCTGGCTCAGTGGTGGTCTCCAGCGTAGAAGGGTCCAGGCCAATCCTCGTTGAGCTTCAGGCACTGGTCAGCCCGACCAGTTTCGCTGTGCCCCGCAGGACAACGATTGGCGTGGATCATAACCGGGTTTCTCTATTGGTGGCTGTTTTGGAGAAAAAGGTTGGTATGAGCCTGGTAAACCAGGACGTCTTTCTGAACGTTGCCGGAGGGGTGAGGATAGATGAGCCGGCTGTTGACCTGGGAATTGTGGTGGCAGTGGCATCCAGTTATATGGACAGACCTGTTGACCCTAAAACTGTTGTATTTGGTGAGGTGGGTTTGGGGGGAGAGATCAGGGGAATAAGTCAGGGAGATATAAGGATAAAAGAATCTGCCAAGCTGGGATTTACCCGGTGTATATTACCCCATAGCAATAAGAAGACTTTCCAGGGCAAAAAGGATATAAAGTTGTTAGGGGTCAAGTCCGTTGAGGAAACCCTGGAGATAGTGTTTAGTTGAGGCATGCCCTTGGCCCCCGCAATATCGCCTAGAGCTTTAGCAATCAAAGCAGCATCACCATTTGCCTCCTCAATGCAAGCTTCAAGATAAGCAGCCATTTCCTCCGGTGTACGAAGATGCTCGGAGACATGGTATCTGGTAGTGATGGTTTTTGCCATGATATATGAAGAATCCCAAAAAAGATAAATCTCGGAGGGAAATACCTTGACTTGTCTTAAAAGTTATTGTATTTTTTTACAAACTGGACAATAATAATTAAGAAAGGGGACTAAAATGATGAAAACAATGTCTAAATTCAAAGATTACTTTTTGGTTGTATCTTTAACTCTTTTCTTCCTCTCTTTGATCTCCCTTGTTCCTTTAACAGAAGCGAGGGCTGATGACATCGAATTTCAAACCGGGATGACACAATCTTATTTTAAGGATTTCAGTAAGGAGTTAGGCGCAGCATTGAGTTATAAGGCATTATCTCCTGCTGAACCGTTGGGGATATTGGGGTTTGATGTCGGGCTTGAAGTAACAGCCATCGATATCGATCAGGGGGCAGATTACTGGAATAAAGCTACTAAAAATGCTGATATGCCTGGCATGATCACCTTACCCAAAATATATGCAAGAAAAGGGCTTCCTTTTAGCATAGACGTCGGAGTCATTTACAGTAAGGTTCCCGATTCCAATATCTCCCTTTTGGGGGCTGAGGTTAAGTATGCCATACTGAAGGGATCGGTGGCTACGCCTGCTGTTGCAATTAGAGGAAGTTACACTCAGCTTATGGGAGTGGACCAGCTAGACTTCAAAACCTATGGGGCTGATATCTCAATAAGTAAAGGGTTCTTAAACATAACCCCATTTGGTGGGATTGGGGCAGTATGGATCTCCAGCGAACCAAAAAGTCTACCTGCCGGAATAAGTTTAAACAAAGAAAATATTACTGCAATGAAATATTTCGGAGGAGTTAGATTTACACTCCTTCTGCTGAATATGACAGCAGGAGTGGAATATATGGAGGTTCCTACTTACAGCATAAGGGCAGGAATAATTTTTTAATTAACACAAAAGTTAAAATTGTCAAAGAGGGGTGGTTTAATAGTTTTGTCTAAACCCTTTCTTTTTAAACCACCTCTCCTTTTTTTCTCTCTTTTTCATAATACCCTTAAGAAAGAAAAAATAATCATAGTTTCAATGAGTTAAACTAGAAAAGCCTTGACAAAAACTCGGGAATTTTTAAAATTATATATTTAACCCGTGAGGAGAAACAGGCGGCGTTTTCACATAAAAAAATAGAAAACCATAAACCAAAAAGGAAGACTTTATCATGATTCAGGTAGAAAATCTTACCAAATACTATGGCAATATCCCAGCTATCGAAGATATAACTTTCACTGCGGAGAAGGGGGAGATCCTTGGATTTCTAGGGCCCAATGGAGCAGGGAAAACCACTACCATGAGAATCTTAAGCTGCTTTATGCCAGCTACCAAAGGAACAGCAAAGGTAGCAGGTTATGATGTATTTAAAGACTCCCTGGAGGTCAGAAAAAGGATCGGGTATCAGCCTGAAAATGTCCCCACATACAGGGACATGTCGGTCTCAGCCTACCTCAACTTTGTGGCTCAGGTGAGGGGTATTGATAGGAGAGAAAGAAAGACAAAAATAGGAAAAGTAATGGATGAATGCGGGATAACAGAGGTATCTGGTAAACTCATAGGGAAGCTCTCCAAAGGTTACAGGCAAAGAGTAGGAATAGCCCAGGCACTGGTCCATGATCCTGAGGTTCTCATTTTAGATGAGCCAACCATTGGTCTTGACCCGAGACAAATCCATGGCATGAGAGACCTGATAAAGAATCTCGGAGGCAAGAGGACTATTATACTGAGCACCCACATCCTTCCAGAGGTCAGCATGACGTGTCAACGGGTTGTTATTATTAATGAAGGACGATTGATTGCTGTTGACACACCAGACAACTTAATGGCAAGACTCCAAAAGGGCACAAAGATCCTTGCCGAGATAGAAGGCCCCCCAGATGATATAATGAAGGAGTTGAAGGGGGTGTCTGGGGTTACAAAGATTGAAAAGAAGGACGCCAAATCTGAGAATACTTTTACTTACCTGATAGATTCTACGATTGATAGAGATATTCGCAAAGAACTCTTTGCCACAATTTCAAAGAATGGTTGGTCACTGACAGAGATACGCCAGATAGATATGAGTTTGGAAGACATATTTTTAAAATTAGTTACGGAGGAAAAAGACTAAAATGGTCAATTTTTATGCTATTTTGAAGAAGGAATTGGGCTCCTATTTTAAATCCCCCATTGCATACATGGTGATAGCCGTCTTTTCTGTAATTTCGGGTTATTTCTTTTACAGCCTCTTTGCCCTCTTCGGGGTGATGAGTGTTCAATCAATGAACAATCCTAATATGCAGTCTGCTTTGAATATTACCGAGGAAGTAGTAGGACCAGCATTTTCAACCATGAGTATTCTCATCCTGTTTATGGCACCTTTTTTAACAATGAGGCTCTTTTCTGAAGAGAAAAAATCTGGAACCATTGAGCTACTTATGACATTCCCCATAAAGGATATAGAAATAATAATGGGGAAATTCGGGGCATGTTTTCTTACATTTCTCGTAATGTTAGTCCCTACTCTTTTTTATCAGGTAATCCTTTTTATATTGGGTAAACCTGAATTAGGCCCGGTTATATCCGGCTATATAGGGATTATTCTGCTGGGGGCATCTTTTATTTCCCTGGGTATACTGATTTCAACAATGACCGAGAATCAGATTATAGCTGCAGTAGTTACCTTTGGGGCATTATTGCTTTTCTGGATAATACAATGGGGAGCCAGCTTTGCAGGACCAGTATTTGCAAAGGTGCTTATCCAGCTCTCGATAATAGAACACTACCAGGAATTTGCCAGAGGAGTTATAGATACCAATGACGTTATATTTTATGGCCTATTCGCCTTCTTCTTCCTCTTCTTAACTATGAGGTCGTTGGAATCTAAGAAATGGAGGGGCTAAAAATGAGGATTAGAGACATTTTTTTAAATAGGTCCGCCAGGTACGGAACCCATATGCTTATAACGGTCTTGATAGTTTTAGGGATACTTGCCCTAATTGGGGCAATATCGGTAAGACACCACTTAAGGTTTGATCTGACAAAGACAAAAAGACACAGCCTGTCTGATGAGACAATAAAGGTTCTCAATTCTGTCAACAAAGAAGTAAATGCTATTGCATTTTATCAGGAAAACTCTGGCGGTGAGGGAGAGCTAAAAGATTTTCTCAAATTATATAAGTATAAAAACCCAAAATTTAATTATAGGTTTATAGATCCCGACAGAAATCCCACACTTGCAAAAAAATACGGAATAACCGATTACGGTACAACGATATTTGAAAGTGGTAAAAATGAGACCAGGGTTTCCTGGGGCAGAGAAGAACAGATCACCAATGCTATACTCAAGGTCATAAGGGAAGGGAAAAAGGTAGTCTATTTTCTTAAAGGACACGGAGAGAACGACATCGCCATATTTGCTAAGGAGGGATACAGCCAGGCTAAAAAGGCTCTGGAAGGACAAAATTATGAAGTAAAAGAGTTGGTTCTTCTAAGAGCAGATAGTATTCCAGAAGATGCCTCTGCCCTGATTATAAGCGGCCCAAAAAAGGAACTCATGGAAAGCGAAATGAAGCTTATTAAAGGGTATATTGAAAAAGGTGGCAGTCTCCTTTTCCTGATCGATCCATTAACCGTTCCAGGGCTTACCTCCTTTTTGGAGGAATATAATCTGAAACTCAGAGATGATATTGTTGTAGACACAATGAGTCAGCTATTTGGCGGAGATTATCTGATCCCCATAGTCGGACAGTATGAACCCCATAGTATTACCAGAAGCTTTAACGTAACCACCTTTTTCCCTTTTACCCGCTCTATAGAGATAATTAAGAAGGCAAAGGCCGGTATTACTGCGGAACCTTTGGCAAATACAAACAAGGAAAGTTGGGGAGAGACTGACAGGAAAATGCTCGAAAAAGAAGGCAAGGCCAAGTTTGATAGCGGTAAAGATACCCGAGGACCACTGACCATTGCTGCCGTTGTAACCATACAGATGGGGGAGAAAAAGAACGAGAAGGGGGGGGGTAAGAATTCCAAAATGGCAGTTTTTGGAGACTCCGATTTTGCCAAC
>PFIF01000014.1:0-11740 GCA_002782605.1 Deltaproteobacteria bacterium CG_4_8_14_3_um_filter_43_13
AGGCACAAAGTAGGAAAAAAACAACGAAACGACTCCACTCTGCTTTGTGCCTATGTGCCTTTGCCACTTTGTGCCTGAGTAGTTACAAACCAAAGATATTTTTTACTACATTGATAAAGATAAATCAAGTTATTTTAGGTTATTTCTTTTCCTTGACTTCACTTCTTCAATTATCTTCTCTATCTCAACCTCCTCTTGTTTTTGACTTTCCATATCTCTAAAGATCACCCTGCCAGAGGCTAGCTCCTCATCGCCAATGATCATAACAAATTTAGTATTTAATTTATTTGCCCATCTCATCTGACTTTTTAAGCTTTTCCCTTCATAGCCTATCTCGGTTTTAATCCCCATGATTCGGAATCTATTGGCTAATTGTAAAGCTCTATCTTTAGCTGCGTTCCCAATGGGAGCAATGAATAAATAAAGAGGGGCAGAAAAACACTTATCTTTGGGAATGAGGGGAATTAACCTCTCCAGTCCAATAGCAAACCCCAAACCAGGTATATCGGGACCACCAAGCTCTTGAATCAGGCCATCATATCTGCCTCCTGCAGCCACAGCATTTTGGGCTCCCAATTTATCCGTTACGACTTCAAATGTAGTTCTGGTATAATAGTCAAGTCCTCTCACCAATTGGGGGTTGATTCTATAAGACACTCCTAGCTGTTCTAAATTCCTTTTAACATCTTCAAAGTTTTCGGCACAATTGGGGCATATGTATTCCAGAACCTTTGGAGCTAAGGAAGTAATCTCCTGGCAGGCATTATTTTTACAATCGAAGGTTCTCAAAGGATTGGCACAAATCCTTCGACGGCAATCAATACACAAATCTGCAGACTTGTCCTCTAGAAATTTCTTCAATTTCTCTCTGTAACCAGGCCTGCAGTCCCTACAGCCCAGAGAGTTAATCTGAAGTTCAAGCCCATTTATATTTGTCTCAATCAAAAAATGGTTCAACATAGCAATTATTTCAGCATCAATAATTGGATCAACCGTCCCTAAGGCTTCTACATTTATTTGGTGAAATTGTCGGTATCTGCCCTTTTGAGGTCTTTCATACCTAAACATAGGGCCAATACAATACAGTTTTGCTACTCGGTTATTCTCGTAAAGCCTGTGTTCAATATATGCCCTGCCGATAGAAGCAGTAGCTTCAGGACGAAGAGTAATCAATTCTCCTTTTCGATCAGGAAAAGTGTACATTTCCTTTTCGATTATATCGGTAGCTTCTCCAATGCTTCGGGTAAATAATTCTGTCTTTTCTGCAATAGGTATCTTTATCTCTGAAAACCCAAAATCCTCAAAGATTTTTCTGGCTTTAGCTTCAACAAATTGCCACTTCTCAACCTCTCCCGGCAATATATCGTGGAATCCTTTGATAGCACTAAACATTAAATTAAGATCTCCCTGGGTTGTTGTATTCATGTCCTGTTTTGGCAAGATTTCGGGGCATTCCCCCAAATCCTTAACTACTCAGGTTCACAGTTCACGGTTGGCTACTTTGCGCTCTGTAACCACGAACCGTGAACCTTGGAACTTTGAACCTGAGTAGTTACACCGAAAGATATTATTATACCGTAAGAACATTAAAAGTCAATTCCCAAACAAAATAACTTTGTAACATCTCCTGAAGGTAGGCTTCCGTTTTCGTTATTACTTTGATATTAAAACCCAAAAATGGATTGACCTTAACAACTCACTCTGGTATCATACTTTTATGTATACATAAAAAGGAGCATCTGATGGCTAAGGATATCAAGAGACAGGAGTCTTATTTAGAGCTTCTGGTTAGCAGCTCAATAGACGCATTTATAGCCACCGATATGAAGGGGACAATAAACCTCTTCAGTAAGGGTGCTGAAAACATCTTCGGATGCAAGGCGGAAGACGTATTAGGAACTCCAATATCCAATTATTATGTAATGGGGAGAGATGAAGCAAAAAAGATAATGAAGATACTCTATCAAGAGGGGAGACTGCAGAACTATGAAACTGTGATGATTATAAGAAACGGCAAAAAGGTCAATATGAACCTCTCAGTATCTTTGCTGAAGAATAGTAATGGAGGGCTAATTGGAACATTGGGGATAGGTAAAGACTTTACAGAGTTTAAACGAATAGAGAGGCAACTCCAACAATCGGAGAAGTTGGCTACTGTTGGAGAGTTGGCTGCTGGAATAGCCCATGAAGCAGGAACTCCGCTGAATGTGATATTGGGTACTGCAGAGTACCTAATGATGGAAATGGAAGGAGATGATCCCAAGATTGAGGAGCTAAAGATCATAATTTCCCAGACAGAGCATATAACCAAATTAATACATCAATTGTTGAATTTTTCTCGATACAATAAACCCGAATTCAAATCTATAGATATTAACAGTCTTGTTAGAGATGTATTAAAGTTAACAGACCTTCAGATAGCAAAAGAGAAGATTAAAGTAGTTACCGATCTTCAGTCGGACATGCCAGCAATAATAGGTGATGATAACCAGCTTCAACAGGTCTTTATAAATATAATCGTAAATGCAGTACACGCTATGCCCCAAGGAGGGACATTAACCATAGCCAGCAGGTTGGATATATCTGAATCTTCAGTTCCCCATAGCAATGGATTCGTAGAGATCGGTATCTCTGATACAGGCTTTGGAATCCCTTCCAAAGACATTCCAAAGATATTCGACCCCTTCTTTACAACCAAGGACATAGATAAGGGAACCGGTTTAGGGTTGACTGTAAGTTATCGAATAGTTGAAGATCACGGTGGTACTATTGATGTAGAGAGTAAGGTTAATGAAGGAACACGATTCACAGTTAAGTTACCTATTCAAATTCGTGAGGATACCGATGGAAAATAATGCAGATGCCCAAATCCTGGTAGTCGATGATGAAGAGAGGATGCGGAACCTCTTGAAGAAGGTGTTAACGAAACAGGGGCTTTCTGTTCAAACATCCCCTAATGGGATAGATGCCCTGATGAAAGTTGAAGAAACTCCCTTTGACGTTATTTTAGCCGACATACGCATGCCGGAGATGAATGGAATAGAAGTCTTGAAAACCGTTAAAGAAACCAGACCAGAGATATATGTAATCTTGATGACTGCCTTTGGTTCTATAGACTCTGCTGTTGAGGCTATGAAAAAAGGAGCCTACGACTATATAACCAAGCCTTTTAAGATGGATGAAATAACAATAGTTATAAAAAAGGCTTTAGAAGAAAAGGGGCTTCGTAAGGAAGTTGCATCCCTTCGTAACGAGGTTAGGAGTAAATATAGGTTTGATAATATTATTGGGAAAAGCAAGGTAATGCAGGATGTCTTCGATTTGATAAGACGTGTTTCTAATAGCAAGAGTACCGTCTTAATATATGGCAAGAGTGGAACAGGAAAAGAGCTTGTAGCCAAAGCACTGCACTATAATAGCCCAAGGAAAGATAACCCCTTTGTGGCTGTTAATTGTAGTGCTATACCTGAAACCCTTCTGGAGAGCGAACTGTTTGGTCATGTAAGAGGAGCATTCACAGGGGCAATAGCAACAAGAAAGGGGCTGTTTGAGGAGGCCAATGGAGGAACAATATTTTTGGATGAGATTGGGAATGTCAGCCCTGCCATGCAGATAAAACTCTTAAGAGTTTTACAGGAAAGGGAAATAAGGCGAGTAGGTGGAGCAGAGAATATTAAGGTTGATATCAGGCTTATAGCAGCCAGCAATCAAAATCTGGAAAATGCTGTTAGTAGAGGTGAATTTAGAGATGACCTTTATTACCGTTTAAATGTTATTACTATAAATTTGCCTGAGCTTAAAGACCGCCAAGATGACGTACCTCTGTTAGCGAATTATTTCCTAAAGAAATACACTAAAGGGGAGAATGAAAAGATCAAGTCTATCTCCAAAGAGGCAATGAATCTGCTTTTGAACTATAACTGGCCAGGAAATGTGAGAGAACTGGAGAATGTAATTGAGCGAGCCATAGCCCTTGGTCGTTATGAGGAGATATTACCAGAGGATATCCCGGTAAATATTAGAAATAGTCGAATGATGTCTGGATTGAAAGAAACCTTGCCTGAAAATGCTACCATTGACGAGCTTGAGAGGGATTACATCGCCAAAATATTAAAGAAGACAAAAGGACATAAGATAAATACAGCCAGGATACTAGGGATCGATCGAAGAACACTCTATAGAAAACTAAAGAAGTACAGTATGGAGGATTAAAGACTCAAATTATGCCCCTATTTTTTCAATCCAATCAGGGCAAAATGCCCCAATTATACTAACCTGCCCCATATAAGCCTGTCCCTTTACCTGCAATGGCTAGTCCAAATACAGTACCTGTCTATGACAAAATTGTCTCAATTGTAAGTATTATAAGGTGATGTATTGTCCCATATTTATATATTACTAAAACCTCTAAAAGACCAACTGAAAAGATCATCCTAGGACTTCACCATAAGTGGAAAATGCTGGCACGGTAATTGCTTCTCCATATGGCATTCATGTTTGTTCTTATATAATAATCAGGTGCCCCTCTCATAGTATTCGAATTGGGTTCGATTTCGCATGTTATAGATGATCATTCCCCCTTGGAGCTGAGAGAGATAAAGTTATTAACTAAGCTTTCTGTTAAAGTAGTAACAAGTTGATTAAGGTAGAGAGGGGCATTTTACACACCTTATAAAGAAGAAAATATTATAAAATACAGCAGCATAAAGAAGGTTCGTCACCACAAAAAAGGCGGGGTGGTGACTCTTACAGAAGCTTTATTCTTTTCACTTCTGTAAGACTCCTTTCGATAGCGAGGGTGCCCGCCACCCCTCGCAGAAAAAAAATGTCTCTTATATATCTGTTAACAAGTAGCACTCTCCCCTGTTCACAAAAACTTCTCTACTCTAAATGACACTCCATCTGTTACCATTGTAATTGCACCGTCTGTATCTGTTCGATATGTTCTGCTGTCTAAATCTCTATATCTCTCAAGAACCTGCATCTTTGGGAAACCAAATCTGTTTTTATATCCAACACTAAAGACAGCATAAGAGGGATGAACCTTGCCTAGAAACTCCTCTGTATTGGATCTCAAACTTCCGTGATGGGGAACCTTTATTACCGTACTTTCCAATCTGCTCCCAAGTTGAACAAGCTTTTTTTCTGCCTCTTCTTCTACATCCCCTGTAAAGAGTAAGCTAACCTCTTTAAAACGCAGCTTAACAACAACTGAATTATTATTAAAAGATGATTTAATGTTCATACCTTCTCCTTGAAATAACTGGACAGGGGGATTGTATATATCCACCCTGACCCCATTAATATACTTAGGGAGAGTTTCAACATTCACCGTTACCTTCTTTATTCCTTCACGGTTCACTATTTCCATAAGCTCAAGATAAGATTCCATATCCGTACTTTGTCCATTAGTCCATATTTCCTTGACTTCAAAGTTTTTAGCAATAAAACGAAGCCCATTCAGATGATCGGGGTGAGGATGGCTTAAAAGAAGGTAATCAACCCTTTCAATTTTCTCTTTCCATAGGAAAGGGGCAAGAATATGCCTGCCTGTATCATAACTATCATTATATCCCCCCCCACCGCCATCTATTATCATCCTTTTCCCTTTGGGGAATTCAATCAGGGCGGAGTCCCCCTGGCCTACACTAAGAAATGTTACACGAAGATTACGGTTGAAATTCTTGGTATAGTACCAATAAGAATAGTCTCCTATAATTATTGCCAGTAAGACTAAAGCAATGTATCGTGCCATCTTCAGTCTGTTTACATTAAAGAGAAAAACAATAAACAGATAAAAGAGTGTTATCTCCAATAAAGTAGGGGTGGTTACCCAGAAAGAGACACCAGGAAGGTGGGTAAATAACCTTACCATATCGACAGCAAAACCAGCTATAACCGAGTCTAACCTGAGAAAGATTGGCGCTAAAGATGGTGAAATAAAGATCATTATAGCGATCAGCAGGCATAGTGGGACAATGATAAAACCGACCAGAGGGACTATCACTATATTTGGAATAAAACCCAGTAGAGCAACTCTATTAAAATGATAGGCTACTATAGGAGCTGTTCCCATGGTGGCAGTAATGGATACAAGTACAAGAGAGCCGGTGTATCTCCCGATCACTTTAGTTACAGAAGGAGTAAATTTAGCAGGAAGACCTTGAACCAAGGAGAGGTAATGTAAAAATTTGGGGGTCAGGTATAAGATGGCCAAAACCGAGACAAAGGACAATTGAAAGGACACATCAAAGATGGAGGCTGGTGATATAACCGTGATGATAAAGGCTGCCGTGGACAGGGTGTTATATAAATCTCTCTGTCTATCGATTACTATCGCTATCAGAAAGGTTACGATCATGATTGTGGCACGGAGGGTTGAAACGCCAAGACCGGCTATAAATCCATAAAATAACACAGGGAATATAGTGAGGATAGCGGCAACCTTATTGATATCCAGTGCCAATATCAACCTTTCAGAATATCTCAATATTCCCCTTATAATAATGGAAGCGACCAATGCGATAAAAGCCATATGCAATCCTGATATGGCAAGGATATGAGCCAGTCCGGTAACAGTAAAGTTGTCCCTTGTCTCCTCTGGAATCTCTCCTGTTTCACCGAGAAGTAGAGCCTTTATAATAGCCCTGTTGGGTAGTTTAGGTTCCTTATCGATAAAGTTC
Organism: Deltaproteobacteria bacterium CG_4_8_14_3_um_filter_43_13; assembly: GCA_002782605.1. Taxonomy (GTDB): domain Bacteria; phylum Desulfobacterota; class UBA8473; order UBA8473; family UBA8473; genus UBA8473. The sequence continues at coordinate 6,684 of PFIF01000014.1, forward strand.
CTTATCTTTTCTCTGAATCCCTCGATTGTCTTCCAGAAGTAGTTACTCTCCCCTTCACCGATCCTTATAATCTCCATACTGCTTTTAAGATAACCAGTAACGAATATGCCTTGAAGAGCTAGATGTCTTGAATAGTCGAAACCTCCCGGATTGCCAAAGTTTCTCGCTCGGTGTAACTTGCATATAAACCTCACCCTGTCTCCGTATTTCAAATCACTCCCACTCCCTCCAATTGTAAGTAAAATCTTCCCGGTAACCTTTGTGTAACACCTCTTAGAGTAAACCCTCTCCGCATTTATATAGAGTCTCGATCTATCTAAGAGTAATTTAGGGGGTTCATAGAGGCTTCCCTGAACATTGATGCCTTCGTCTTTTAAGAGTTTTGATATGTGGTTATGGGGGATAGAAGGGAAGGTGTGAAGATTCATCATGAGAGATCCGATAAGAACGAAGACTACCGGAAAAAGAATGATGCCTAAACCTTTCCAGTTAAGCAAGATTGCACCTAAAAAGATAAGTAGAAGAGCTGCTATAAGTGTTAAGGTGGGTTTGGCAGAAAGATAAAGATAGTTACCAAGCAAAAGCCCTAACAGGTAGGAAATTAATAGGGTGATTAACGGTCTATGCATCATAGGTTTTAATCAACATAACTACTCAGGCACAAAGTGGCAAAGGCACATAGACACAAAGCAAAGCGGAGCAGGATCGTTTCATTGTTTTTTTCCTACTTTGTGCCTTTGGCGCTCTGTGCCTCTGTGCCTACCTGAATAGTTACTAATCAACTTATAATAGATATGGAAGCAGGTGTCAACAAAATGCTCTCACTCTAGTTCCTGAAGGTTTTTAACCTTGTCATCAAAGTTCTATTATGTTACAAGAGAAATAAAAACAATCCATCATGCTGTTTTCTTAAGATAGACGCGAGGCAATTATATTTTATCTTCGATTCAATGGAGGGATTATGATTCGTTTTAGTGATGAGCAGATAATGGTTCGGGACATGGTGTCCAGGTTAGCAAGGGAGAAAATACAACCAATTGCCATTGAAGCAGAAAAGAAGCATAGTTTCAATCCAGAACTCCTGAAGATTCTACACGAAAATGGTCTCTTAAGCCTTTTGCTCCCTGTGGAGTTGGGTGGAGCTAATGCTGATTTAACCACATGTTGCCTGACCGTCGAAGAAATATCCAGAGTAGATGGATCGGTAGGTATAAGCTATGCAACCCATACTACCGGGGTTTTTTTTATAGTTGATTGGGCATCCCAGGAGCAGAAAGAGAGGTATTATCAAAAGATTGCCCGGGAGGGGGCATATTTTGGCGTAGCCCTTACGGAACCCAATGCAGGTTCTGATGCTGTTTCGATTAAGACCAGGGCAGAACGATCAGATCAAAATTACATAATAAACGGAAGCAAGATATTCATTACCAATGCTGGGGTTGCCCATGTCTTTTTGGTCTTTGCCCTTACAAAACCAGGAATGCGGGATAAGGGTATAAGTGCGTTTATCGTTGACAGGGACACCCCAGGTGTTAAATTCGGCAAAGAAGAAGAAAAGATGGCTGTCGTGGGTTCTTCCACCAGAGAGCTCATATTTGATAATGCTGAAGTTCCGGCACAAAACCTCCTGAGCGATGAAGGTACCGGCTTCAAGATTGTTATGGCTGAGTTTATGAAGAGTCGATTGCTTGTTGCATCTATGGCACTGGGTATTGCTAGAGGAGGGCTCGATGAAGCGGTGAGATATGCTAAAGAAAGGACACAGTTTGGGAAAACCATCTCTGAGTTTCAAGGGATTCAGTTTATGATTGCCGATATGGCAATGAATGTTGAAGTTGCAAAAAGAATGATCTATACAACAAGTGAATATATAGGTCGTGGAAAAGCAGGCAAGGAATTGGCCTCTTTTGCTGCCATGTCAAAGTGTTTCGCCTCTGACGTAGCAATGAAGGTTACCACAGATGCCGTACAGATCCTGGGTGGATACGGAATAATGAAGGAGTATCCGGTGGAGAGGATGATGAGAGACGCCAAAGTGACTCAGATAATCGAGGGAACAAACCAGATTCAACGTATTATAATTGCAAGAGATGTATTAAAGTCGTAAGAGCAATTTCACCCCTCTCTGTCCGAAGGGCAAAGATATCTATTGCAAATTACCAAACCTCATGGTAAAATTTTTTTGATTATGTTTCCCTGTGCTATCTGATGTGTGACAGGATGATTTATAGAAGAAAGAGTGAATAGACTTCTAAACCTGAGATAAAAAAAGAAAGGTATCTCTTAATGTTAGACTTAACTGAGTATAGAGATCATCTCTCTGATCGAACATTTCAGATTTTGACTTTAGCCGTTGAGGAGTCAAGGAAAAGGAAGCATTACTATTTAGGTAGTGAGCATATATTTTTAGCCTTTATTAAGGTGGAAGACACCTTTTTCCGCGATATCATGTCTGAATTAAACATTGATCCCCAAAATGTAACCCATTTTCTTAATGAACACTTAAGCGTTTCTAAACAGTATCTAGGTGTTGGGTTAAAGGTTCTCCCTGCTACAAAGGCCGTTTTGAAGCTTGCATGGGAAGAGGCTAATCGCTTTGGAAGAGATATGATAGAACCTGTAGATATATTTGCAGCCCTTTTACAAGAAGACCAGGGGATTCCAGTCAAAATATTTAAGAGTTTCGGAATAGAGCCTGATATTATTTTGCAGTTAATTGTCATTAAAGTAGGGAACCTTGAAAAGAAGGGGGAAGAATTCAAAAGGAAATTTGAGCTCCCTCCCCATCTTAAATATTTTGGGGTAAACCTGAATAAATTAGCACGGTTAGGAAAGCTGCCGTTTATCATTGGGAGAGATAATGAAATCAATCAGATGATAGAAATCCTTTGCCATCGAGAGAGGGCAAACTCAGTTATGATCATTGGAGAGCCAGGCGTAGGCAAGACAGCAATTGTAGAAGGACTGGCAATGAAGCTGGAATTCGAACCAGAATCTGTAGCATTACGTTTAAGAAACCATCAAATAGTAAATTTACAGATGAATTCACTGGTGGCCGGGACAATCTTTAGAGGTATGTTTGAAGATAGAATGGACAAGGTTATCAGAGAGCTTAAAGACCGGAAGAATCTGATACTATTTGTTGATGAAGCCCATAGTTTAATTGGGGCTGGCTCGGCAATGGGGGTACCCGCTGATGCTGCGAATATATTCAAGGCAAGCCTGGCCAGGGGTGAAATTCAGATTATAGGAGCAACGACCGCTGCGGAATATAAGACCCATATCCAGGAAGATGAAGCTTTAGCCCGACGTTTTCGTGTTGTTCATGTTACAGAACCCTCTCTAGAAGAAACAGGACTGATTCTAAATGGAATCCGTCCAAGGGTAGAGAGAAATTACGGGGTTCAAATTACTGATGAAGCTGTTAAAACTTCTCTGGTAATGTCCCAGAGGTATATGCGATCTGTTAGAATGCCAGATAAGCCTATCTCATGGATCAACACTGCATCAGTAAAAGCAGAGATTGGAGAGAGAAAGAAAGTTTTACCGGAGGATATTATTGATGTGATTTCTCAAGAAGCCGGAATTCCTAGAGACATGGTGTCAAGGGACACTATAGAGAGATTTAAAGATATACAGACTGCTTTGTCTAAAAGGGTTGTGGGCCAAGAGGAGGCCGTTTCATCAGTAGCCCGGCATCTAAGGTTGAACAAAGGGCCTTTAAAAGAGAACTTTGACAGGCCGGATGGAGTCCTTCTCTTCCTTGGTCCCACGGGTGTTGGTAAAACTGAATTAGCAAAGGCATTGTCTGAATTTCTCTTTGAAGATGATAAGAAGATGGTTCGTCTCGATATGTCAGAATACAGGGACTCTACAGCCGCGGTTGACAAACTTATAGGGATGCCCCGTGGAATCGTAGGTTCAGAGAGAGGAGGGATTTTATCCAATCAGATCAGGGATAATCCTTATACCGTGGTTCTGCTGGATGAGATAGAAAAAGCAAATCACTATGTCATTAATCTCTTCCTCCAGGTCTTTGATGAAGGATGGCTAACAGATGGAAGGGGCAAAAGGGTATATTTCAGTGATGCGGTGATCATAATGACTTCAAACCTTGGCTCAGACGAGTTCAAACGTTTTGCCAAACCGATGGGTTTTCTCGACGAGGGGCACAAGCATGATTCTATAAAAAAAGCGATATTGAAAGAGGTAGAGAATACCTTCTCCCCTGAATTTATTAACCGTATCGATGATATCGTTGTATTCTCTCCCCTTGCTAAAGAAGATGTAAAGAAGATAGCAACAATGTATATAAAGAAGATAGGAGCGTCTTTAGAAGCTCAAAATAAGGGGATAAGAGTAACCGATGAGGCTTTAGATTGTCTGGTAGAGGATGGTTACAGCCTAAAATACGGTGCCCGTTTTCTAAAGAGAACCATCGATGAAAAGATTAAGCTACCTATTACCCTTCATTGGAAAGAGGGATCACATTTCACGGTAGATGTCGAGAATGGGGATATATTGATCAGTTGGAATTAAAAGGGGGGTTATCATGAGCAAAGAACCCGAAGGTGAAGGATTTAAGATCACTGACAGAAGGCATTTTGCTGCGAAAGAACCTGAAGAAAAGGACAAAAAGGTCGTGGCAGAAGGGAATGAAGATGGAATAAAAGAAGAGAATAAGAAGAAAAGAGAGGGTAAGAAGGAAGAAAAGCAAGAGCAAATCCCATTGCCGGAGATGAACTTTTCTACCTTTATCTTTTCTCTCAATTCGTCTGCTCTATTTCATTTTGGCGAGATACCGGATCCTGCAACCAATAAAAGAGAGAAAAATTTACCCATAGCAAAGCAAACCATAGATATTATTGGGATGTTAAAAGAGAAGACAAAAGGTAATCTGACAAATGATGAAGGGATGTTAATAGACCACATCCTTTATGATTTAAGGATGAGATACGTCGAAGAGATGAAGAAAAAATGAGATACCCGTTCGCAGTTTACGGTTTGCAGTTAACAGTTGGCAAAAACTTAAATCTGAGATGTAATTAGTTCATCCT
>PFIF01000014.1:11892-13424 GCA_002782605.1 Deltaproteobacteria bacterium CG_4_8_14_3_um_filter_43_13
AGTATCAGCAATGCTTCAAGCTTTATACAACAGCAGGCTTAAGCCTGCTGTTGTAATTACCGCAAACTGTGAACAGAGAACCGTAAATGTTTACGGCATGCTATAGCAGGATAGACTCACTTGAACTCCTTAAAGTTACTGTCCCCGGCAAAAGTAAATCTCAGGCTTGATGTTTTAGGTAAAAGGGATGACGGATACCATGAGATAAGAACCGTAATGCAGCGGATAGACATTTGTGATGAGTTAGAGATTTCTTTAGGGAAAGGGGGCATTAATGTCCTGTCTAACAGTAGAGATATGCCCCAGGATATTGAAAATATAGCCTACCGTGCGGTAAAGAGCATACTGGACAGATTCAAGATTGATGTTGGGGTTCGGATCTTCATAAAGAAGAAAATTCCTATAGCAGCTGGGTTAGGTGGGGGAAGCAGTAATGCCGCAACAACGTTAATCGGATTGAATAGACTATTAAAACTTAGATTGACAAAGAAAGAACTAATTGAAATGGGGACGATGCTGGGAGCGGATGTTCCCTTTTTTATCTTTGAGGAACCTGCTTTAGCTACTGGAATTGGCGACAGATTACAGAGGATTAAACTGCCTTCTCCTATATGGATGGTATTGGTTAACCCAAAAATTCAGGTTTCAACTTCTTGGACATACAAAAATTTAAATTTAAATATAGGGTTGACAAAGAAAAAAAATAATATTAGTATACTGCCGCCTGTTGCACAGCTTTCCGATGTTGTAGATTTTTTGCATAATGATCTGGAACATGTGACCGTAAAAAGATACCCTGAGATACAAATGATAAAGGAAGAACTGATTGACAAAGGGGCAGAAGGAGCATTGATGTCAGGGAGTGGACCCTCTGTATTTGGGATTTTTTCAAATAGAGAACGAGCCGAGAAAGCCTTTGATCAACTGATATTTACTAACCGTGACTATACTTTATTTTTATCTTCTAGCTTCGACAATAAAAACCAAGGAGGCGTAAATGGAAGTAACTGAAGTTAGGGTATTCCCTGTTAATGAAGAAAAATTAAAGGCCTATGTAACGATTACCTTTGATGATTGCTTCGTGGTTCGAGATCTAAAGGTGATTAATGGGAACGATGGCTTGTTCGTTGCAATGCCCAGCAAGAAAAGAAAAGATGGGACTTTTAGAGACACTGCCCATCCATTAAATAACAGGACAAGAGAGATTATTGAGTCAAAGGTTCTGGAGGAGTATAAAAGGGAGATCGGAAAAGATACATCCTTCGCAGTTTGAATAAAGCCACCCCCCAGCGTTAAAGCCAAACATACGACTGGATAAAAGCTTACCTAACGTGAGAAACGGTTAATACTGAGTCTGTTGTTTGGGGCGTCGACAAGCGGTAAGTCACAGGACTTTGGTTCCTGTATTCGGAGGTTCGAATCCTCCCGCCCCAGTTGGTCTTTTTTGATACCAGATAATCCATAAAATTATTTCTCCTTCAATTTTGATGGCTTCGTAAAAAGTCGAAAAAATCCCTCTCCCTCGATGGGAG
>PFIF01000076.1:0-13521 GCA_002782605.1 Deltaproteobacteria bacterium CG_4_8_14_3_um_filter_43_13
ATTGAAATTGCCATTGGGAGCGATAAGTATACCATGATAGGGAACCCCTTCCATCTCATTGACAGCATTATCAGGCATTACAGTATACAATCTTGCAAAGTTCCCCCCCCCTTCGTCGGCGGAGGGATTGGCTATTTTGCATATGACCTCTGCCATTTTATTGAAAGGTTACCAAAAACTGTGGTTGATGATCTAGGTCTTCCCGATTGTTATTTCTGTTTCTATGATAGGGTTATAACCTATGACCATCAGGAGAACAGATGGTATCTCTCTGTAACTGATTTTGACGCGACAGAGGATTCTCTCGCCATAAAAACGACTGAAGACCATATAAGAGAGTTAGAAGAGGAGATACTGATTGGGCTAAAGAATACTGGAGTAAACCAATCAAACCCTATCAATGCGACAAGACCCAAAACAGCCCTTGAATCAAACTTCACGAGAGAAGACTATTTAAAGGCTATAGAAAAGGCCAAAGAGTATATCTTTGCCGGGGATATATACCAGGTGAACCTGTCTCAGAGGTTTCATGCAAAGCTTCCCATGGGGCATTATCAATTGTATAAGAAACTCCGTAGTATCAATCCAGCCCCTTTTGCCTGTTACCTGAACTTCGATGATGTTACAATAGTCAGCTCTTCACCAGAGAGATTTCTAAAAGTGAAAGGGGATAGGGTGCAGACAAGACCCATAAAAGGGACCCGACCAAGGGGAAAAGATGATAATGAGGATAGAAGGTTAAAAGAAGAGCTCCTGGCAAGCAAGAAGGACAGGGCAGAGCTCAATATGATTGTGGATCTGGAGCGGAATGACCTGGGACGGGTATGTGACTATGGCTCAGTGAAAGTAACGGAGCATGCAGTTGCGGAAACCTATGCTACGGTTTTTCACCTGGTTTCAACGGTAGAAGGAAGATTGCTCCCCAGATACAATTGTATAGACCTTTTAAAGGCATGTTTCCCCGGAGGGTCTATAACAGGTGCTCCAAAGATTCGGGCCATGGAGATCATAGATGAGCTGGAGCCGACTGCCAGAAGCGTATATACAGGGTCTATCGGATATTTGGGTTTTAATAATCATATAGACCTGAATATCGCTATTCGTACCTTCCTGATAAAGGGGGATGATGTCTATTTCCAGGTAGGCGGGGGGATAGTTGCTGATTCTACCCTGGAAGGGGAATTTGATGAGACCCTCGATAAGGCAAAGGCATTGATTGAAGCTCTTACTACTTAGGCTAAAGCAGAAATTTTTCACTTGAGAATGCACCTAGTGGAATGTCCCTTTAATACCTTTACTATGAATCACTATAAATATTCCCTCCCCCTTGATGGGGGAGGGGCAGGGTAGGGGTGAAGAATCGCTATGTTGCCCCCTCCCCTTAATCCCCTCCCACCAAGGGAGGGGAGACATTTTTGGTAAAGTTATTTATGAGTCAAAGCACTAGTTCTGTCATTGCGAGCCCCGACAAGTTGGGACGAAGCAATCTCACTCTTTTCAACAGCACACTTAAGTATGCTGTTGGAGGGGTCGCTCGCCCGGAACGAACTATTTAATGGAGAATCGATATTGTGAACAATTGCATATATCTAAACGGAGATTTTGTATCAAGGGAAGAGGCGAAAATCTCTGTATTCGACAGGGGGTTTTTATACGGAGATGGATTATTTGAGACTATGAGGGCATATTCGGGCCGGGTCTTTATGCTTGACGAACATCTCTCACGATTATTCAACTCCCTTGATAAGTTACGGATTCCTCTCAAGAAGGATAAAGAAGATCTGAAATCGGCCATAGATAGATTGATAAAACTCAACCGCCTGTCCGATGCCTATATAAGGCTTACTGTATCCAGGGGGCCCCACCGTGGCACTCTGACTTTCAATGATAGCTATGACCCCACTGTTGTCATAATGGCAAAGGAAATCTCACCATATCCTCCAGAATACTATACTCAAGGTGTTAAAGTAATAATATCAGACATCAGGCAGAATTCCTTTTCTCCCTTGTCTCAGCATAAATCCTTAAGCTACCTTAACAACATCCTGGCAAAGGAAGAGGCGAGAATAAAAGGGGCATTTGAAGCTATCCTATTGAATTCTGAGGGGGGGGTGGCCGAGGGTGCTACAAGCAATGTCTTTACAGTAAAATCTGAGAGGATTTTTACCCCCCCCGTATCCAGCCATATTCTGCCCGGGGTAACAAGGGAGGCGGTATTGCGTATCATTCCTAAATTGCAACTCAATGTAACTGAAAAAAGAATTACCCCTGAAGAACTCTTCACATCAGATGAGGTGTTTTTGACAAATTCTATAATGGAAGTAATGCCGGTCGTTGAAGCAAACGATAAAAAGATAAGGGATGGCAGCCCAGGCCCTGTCTGTAAAAGGATTGCTGAAGCATACATGGGGTTGGTAGGGTAGGGGGTGACTTGTCCTACATGCTCTAAACGCCTATCCGATAAACAGCCCTGTAGCAACCAGTATCGGCGTTGCTATGTTTATAATCACATTCAAGCCCATATAAGGCGTTAGCTTCTTTATGTCTTCAGGGTAGCGATACGCACCAACAAAGGCAGGCACAGCGATGACAATTGTAGCAACTCCTAGGAGGCTGACCTTTGGCAAATATTCAAGATAAACACCAAAGATTATAGACATATAGGCAAACAGGAGAAATAGACCGTAGATAAGGCTGCTGGTTTGCCTGCCAACAAGAATGGGGAAGTGTTTTCTGCCTATGCTATGATCTGCCTCAGTGTCGGGGAATTGGTTCAAAAGCAAGAGGTCGCTTACCAAAAAGAATGGCACGAGTGAGGCAATAAACGCTGTCCATGAATATTGGCCTGTGAGGACAAAGTCCGTGCCCATTACCATAAACGTCCCAAAGCCCAACCCAGGGGCAATCAGGCACAAAATTGGATAACGGGTAATCCAGATAGTATAGGTAAATATAATTATCAGTCCAAGAATGCCCAATGGTAAAAGCAATAAACCCCTTATATAAACGAAGTATAACCCAATCATGCCTGTGATGGCAAAGGTTATCAGTCCTGTCTTCAAAGCTGAACGTGCCATGTCAGGCTTTTCAGGCAGGGTTCCGCTGCCACCGCTGAAGGGGGTTCGCTCTGTTTTGAAGTCTAAACCACTCCTGAAATCAAAGTATTCATTAAGAGCATTGACACTGATATGTGCACAAACAGCCCCAATTAAGGCTAAAATAAGGTAAAGGATGCTTACTTCATGAGATCTCCAGATTGCAGTCCCAAACCCCAATAAAACGCAGGCTGGTGTTAAGATGAGAAAAGGGACGCGCATTGGCCCTAGTATGTATTTTGGTTCTTTCATAATTGTTTTCACCTCAAAGATATAGATAAATTAATTGTTCAATGAAATTACACAAACAAATAACAAAAAAAGACTATCCAGTCAACTATTTTAAGATAAGGGGATTAAAATTTGAAGGGGGGATATAAATGATAGAAAAGTGTCGCATTTTAGTGGTGGAAAATGATGCAGAAACACGAAAACTGTATATGAACCAGCTTGGGAAAAACAAGGATTACTTATTGTGGGAAGCAAAGAATAGTAAAGAGGCATTAAAGATGTCGGAAAAGGCAGTTCCTGATATTGTTATCTGCTCTCTTAAAATGCCAGGAATGGACGCAAAGGAGTTGTGCAAACGTTTGAAAGATAATCCTGACTCCGCATATTCCGGTATATATTTCATAGTCACAGCCCCCTTAGAGGAGAAGGGAGAGATGATTAAATTTATGAATGAAGGCGCAGATGACTATTTATCCACACCAGTTGATGCTGGGGAGCTTCAAGTAAGGCTTAGGGTAGCTCAGAAAGTGATGTCTAAGATTAAAAAATCTGCCTTTGAATGGAAAAGGATGTTCTCTGAGTTTGACGTTTTGCTCATAGAGGATGGCGGATGTGCCCCAGGATATAATCCTGTTACTGCTTTTATAACCCAACATCTTGAAGACCAGGGAAGAGAAGTCTATGCTGCCAGGGAAGGATTTAAATCATTGGTACTGGGGGGGGATGATGATTTTGTCCGCTTAGTGTATGATCCGGTTCTTTTCAAGAAACTGGATCATATCTCTGGAGTTTACCATGCGGCACCCCTTTCTGAAGCCAGGGGTGCAATGTTGAGGAGTGAGCGATACGGCGAATTTAAAAATAAAGAGATTGTAGAAAAAGCTGCCATAACAGCCAAAAAGAAAAAGATAAAAGGCATTATTGCCATTGGTGGCGATGGTACTCTTAGAGGGTTGTGCTCACTGTGCGAGTTTATTCCAGCCTCTGTTCAAACATTTTTTATTCCAGTTACAATCGATAGTGATTTGTCAGGAACCGATTGTATAGGCCAGCATACAGGTATAGAGGTTGGTTCTGAAAAGATAAGGTCATATATGGCAGATGCAAGAACCCATAAGAGGGTGTACATTGTAGAAATGATGGGAGCTCGGGGCGGATTCCACGCTTTACATTCTTGTCTTGGGGCACGTGCACACCTGGCTGTTCTCCCCAGCAGCAAAATAGACCATAAAAAGGCAGTGGAGGCAATTAACAAGAGAGAAGAATGTGTAATAGTTGTTGCTGAAGGATATAAGAGGGATGAAAGGGAAGCAAAAGGGGAAAAAATGAATGCAGCAGAGTATTTTTACGAAGAACTGAAACAGACAGGTATAAAGATCAATAAAAAGGTGGTGTGTGAGCCTTTCTCAAGAGACATAAGGGGTGCAGCGCCTAATAATCAGGACATTACCCTCGCTCAAAGAATGGCTTATAATGTTGCTTCCTATTTAAAGGTTGGAACCTCTCGATTAATGCCGGCTGTGCTTTCAGGAAGAGAGTATGCGATACCTTTCCATATGATAAAAACAGAGAATGAAGTGCCTAAAGACCTCCTGGCACTCTCTGATAGGTTGACAGGCCAGATTGCTCCATGACAGCCTTGTTATGGACAACTAAAAACCTTGACAAAACAGTACCTGTATGTTAATCGTTGAAATGAATGGTTATTCAGTAAGAGTAAGAGTTTACGGTTTGCAGTTAACGGTTACTAGAACACAAACTGTAAACTGAGGACCGTGAACGGTTACACAATTCCTAAGGGGGTAAAATAATGAATTTCGATCTTACGGAAGAACAGTTGGCGATGCAGAAATTGGCAAGGGACTTTGCAGACAAAGAGATTGCACCTGTAGTTGATGCTGATGAAAAAGCCCACAGGTTTCAAAGGGAGATTGTAAGAAAGATGGGGGAGTTAGGGTTCCTGGGCTGTCCTATTCCTGAAGAGTACGGTGGTTCAGGTGTAGGATTTTTGGGACATGCCATAGTAACAGAGGAGATTGCGAGAGTCAGCGGTTCCCTAAGAGCCCCTTTTAATATGCAAACCATGGGTACTTCTATGACAATACTGAAGTTTGGAAATGAGGAACAGAAGAAGAAGTATATCCCCAAATTGGTGAGCGCTGAATGGTTGGGCGCCTTTGCCATTACTGAACCCAATGCGGGATCAGATGTGGCATCGATGAAAACAACTGCTGCGGAAGAAGGAGATTATTTTGTTTTAAATGGTACGAAGACATGGATTACCTATGCATCGGTGGCAGATGTGGCCGTGATGTTTGCCTATACAGACAAAAGTCTCAAACACAAGGGTATGTCCGCATTTATACTGGACATGAAGTCTCCAGGTATTTCAACCCCTGAGATTTCGGATAAGTTTGGATGGCATGCCTGCCCTACAGGCGAGATTATTATGGAAGATGTTAAGGTTCCAAAAGAAAACCTGCTGGGAAAAACAGGCCAGGGGTTTGCCATAGTTATGGCTGATCTCGACTGTACTCGCCTGAGCTGTGCTGCTGGGGCAGTTGGAGTTGCCCAGGCATGTATAGATGCTTGTGTAAAGTACTGCAATGAGAGGGAACAGTTCGGGCAGCTTATCGGTAAGTTTCAGATGAACCAGGAGATAATAGCGGACATGGTTGTGGGGACTGAGGCTGCCAGGTTACTGACCCATAGGTGTGCTGTTCAGAAGGATCAGGGGCGACGCAATACCCTGGAGACCAGTATGGCAAAGTACTTTGCAACGGAGAACGGCGTAAGGGCAGCTGATCAGGCCATAAAGCTCTATGGAGCTTATGGAATTTCAGGAGAGTACCCTGTAGAGAGGTACTACAGGGAAGCAAAGATTTACCAGATAGTGGAGGGGGCTGCCAATATACAGAAGACGATAATCGGCATGGATGCCCTTGGATACAGAAGAGCCAATGGCTAAATAATAAGTTCATCCTGAAGAATGAAAAATTTCCTTTGGAGCGAACATGAGCAGGATCATTAAATCGTTTACAGTTCGCAGTTAACCGTTAACGGTTAACAGTTTTTAAAACCTGAACCAGAGAGCGGAAAAGGGAATTTTTCAGTGTGGATTAATTAAATAATTTAATAAGGAGGTAATAAAATGAGACTGGAAGGGAAAGTGGCTGTTGTTACAGGTGCAGGACAGGGGCTTGGGAGGGCCTATGCTCTGGAATTTGCAAAACAGGGTGCCAATGTTGTGGTAAATGATGTGAATATGGATAATGCCAATAAGGTAGTAAAAGAGATTGAAGGAATGGGCAAAAAGGCAATTGCTGTAAGGGCCGGTGTTAACAGCAGAGAAGAGGCTCAAGGGCTCATAGATACAGCCATAGAAAAGTTTGGCAAGGTGGACATCCTGGTTAATAATGCAGGCATTACGAGGACTGCCATGCTTCACAAAATGACACAGGAAGAATGGGATCAGGTTATAGGCGTAAATTTAACAGGGGTTTACAACTGTATTCGAGCAGTTGCTCCACATATGATGGAAAGGAAGTATGGGAAGATCGTAAATGTTACCTCGGTAGCAGGTGTAAGGGGGACAATGGGTCAGATTAACTACGGAGCTGCAAAGGCAGGGGTGATTGGGATCACAAAATCAGCAGCAAGAGAGCTGGCCAAATATGGGATTAATGTTAATGCGGTAGCACCTGGGGTTATTGAAACGGCTATGACAGAAGCAATCAGAACAAACCCAAAGTTCAGGGAGAAATTCATCTCTGAGATTCCTTTGGGAAGGTTTGGTCAACCGGAAGATGTAGCTCCTGTTGCTGCGTTCCTGGCTTCTGACGATGCCTGCTATGTAACCGGTCAGGTATTAATGGTTGACGGCGGGATTGTTATGTAATTAAGGGGAATATAATGGAAGACAAGTTTGAGAAGTTAGAGAGGGCATACTATGAAGGTGCGAAACGCTTGAAGACCTGGTCCGGTTTTCCAGTAAAAGAAGTCTATACCCCTCATGACCTCAGTGGAATTGACTATTCTAAAGATATAGCTAATCCTGGCGATTATCCCTATACCAGAGGGATCCATTCGAATATGTTCAGGGGTAGAGTCTGGACAAAGCGAGAACTTTGCGGGTTTGGGACCCCTGCAGATACAAATAAGAGGCTTAAATATCTGACAGAGGAGGGACAGAGTGGGTTGAATTTTATCAATGATCTGCCTACTGCCCTAGGGATAGACTCTGATCATCCCTTGGCCGAAGGAGAGATCGGAGTTATTGGTGTTCCTCTCTCTTCCCTGAAGGATATGGAGACTCTCATGGAAGGGATACCCATCGATAAAGTCAGTGTATCCATAGTCGTCTCCACGTGTACTGCCCCCATCGTGCTGGCTCAATATATAGCCCTTGCAGAGAACAGAGGGGTTGATATATCCGGGGTAAGGGGGACCATTCAAAATGAACCTTTAAAGGGTCGGTACTGCGGGTTTGGTCCCAACACAGCCCATACAGACCTGTGTCTTCAGTCGGCCGTTGATATAATAGAATACTGTACGAAAAATATGCCCAATTGGTATACAATGAATGTTAATTTATACGACTTGAGGGAAACAGGAATAAATGCCTTTCAGGAAATCGGATTCGGGTTTTCTATGGGAATAGCATACATCAAGGCGGCACTGAAGCGGGGACTGAAAATAGATGAGTTTACCCCAAGAATGGCATTTTATTGTTCTTCTCACATAGATTTCTTTGAGGAGGTAGCCAAGCTAAGAGCGGCAAGAAGGCTGTGGGCAAAGATAATGAAGGAGAAATTTGAGGCGAAGGATCCCAGGTCGATAAAATTCAGGTTTGGGGTTCATACTGCTGGCTGTTCACTGGTTCCCCAGCAGCCCATGAATAATATCATTCGGGTTGCTTACGAGGCACTGGCAGCTGTTCTAGGCGGAGTGCAGTCTTTACACTGCTGTTCTTACGATGAACCGATAGCCTTACCTACTGAAGAGGCTCACAGGATAGCCCTCAGAACCCAGCAGGTCCTTGCTTATGAAACAGGTGTAGCTAATGTGGCAGATCCTCTGGCAGGTTCCTACTATATTGAAAACCTCACGAATATGATAGAGGAGGAGGCTGCCAAGATAATCAATGAGATTGAAGAGATGGGTGGAATAACCGTTGCCATGGATAGCAAATGGCTGGATAATGAGATAGAAAAAGCAGCATATAAGTACCAGAAGGAAATAGACAGCAAGGATAGGATAGTTGTTGGGGTGAATGAGTTCATAATACCCCCTGAAGAGGACATAGAAGGTGATGTCCATAAGATTTCAGGTGAGGCAGCAAAGACCCAAATTGAAGGCCTCAGGGAGTTGAGGAAGACCAGGGATAACGAAAAGTTGAAAGAGACCCTGATGAAGCTTCGGGAAGTTGCAGAGAGAAAATCAGTAGAAAACCTTCTCCCCTTTATAATAGATGCAGTAAAGGCATATGGAACTATCGGTGAGATAAATGGGACAATAAGAGAGACATTCGGTTACCATTATGATACCATGGGGGTATTGAGTTCACCCTTTTAATGGAACGATGTTGATTTGTAACCATGTAGACGATAAAAAAGTCAGACAGAGAGGTGTTATGGCGTTTCATCCAGAACCGGGATAAACGTAATAGATTCGTTTATAACCCCTAAAACAGGGAATATACGAACCTATTACGTTTATGAACGAGTTGTTTGAAATCAGATATAATTATTGAGGAGGATAGATAATGAGTCGAGACCTTGTGAGTTATGTTATCGAAGAAGGGATAGCCGTTGTTACTATTAACCATCCGCCGGCGAATGCACTGGATAATAAGACTACCTATGAACTAAACGAGGTTTTTGAAGAATTGGCAAAGGATGAGGATGTAAAAGCCGTTATACTAACCGGGGCAGGGGAGAAGATATTTGTAGCAGGAGCGGATATAAGTCTGTTCCCTCAAATGGGACAAAAAGAGGGTGAGAGGTTTTCTCAGGAACTCCAGGGGGTTTTTGACAAAATCGAGGGTCTTGAGAAAGTGGTTATCTGTGCGGTTAATGGTATGGCTCTAGGTGGAGGCTGTGAACTGGCTATGGCCTGTGATATCAGGATTGCCTCTGAGAGTGCAAAGTTTGGACAACCAGAAGTGAACCTGGGCGTTATTCCGGGGGCAGGCGGTACCCAGAGACTTCCAAGATTAGTATCGAAAGGTAAGGCTAAGGAACTAATATTTACCGGCGATATGATAACTGCCTCTGAGGCAAAAGAGATCGGCCTTGTGGATAGGGTTGCCCCAAAAGGAGAAGCCGTTTCAGAGGCAAAGAATATGGCAAAGAAGATTATGGAGAAATGCCCCATAGCTATAAAGTATGCTAAAAAGGCGATAGATGAGGGTGTTAATATGACCCTGAGTGAAGGTCTGAAATTAGAGAAAAAACTCTTTGGTGAACTATTTACAACCGAAGATCAGAAAGAGGGGGCAAAGGCATTTTTAGAAAAGCGGAAAGCCCAATTTAGGGGAAAATGATAAGTCTTAATTAAATGGTTCACCCAATAGCCGCGAAGGAGGGGGAAAATGCAGTATGATCTGACTGAAGAACAAGAGATGATCCGCCGGACAGTGAGGAAACTCGCCGTGGATAAGGTTGCCCCCAGGGCATCCGAAATAGATGAAACAGAAGAATACCCGTGGGATATTTTGGAACTCCTCAAGGAAAACGCCCTTATGGGTGCTGATGTCCCTGAGGTGTATGGCGGTATGGGATCAGGCCCCCTGGCATTGTGTATTATTATTGAAGAGTTATCAAAAGCATGTGCCAGTACCGGACTCATCCCTGCTGTTCAGGAATTGGGTTTGCTGCCAATCCTTTTGGGAGGCAGTGAGGAACAGAAGCAAAAGTTTCTTCCAAAGATAGCCAGCGGAGAACATCTTAGTGCATGTGCCATAACCGAGCCAGGCGCAGGTTCCGATGTGGGAAGTATTCAGACAAGGGCAGTAAAAGACGGAGATGAGTATATTCTAAACGGCACCAAGATATTTATTACAAACGGCGGTATTGCAAATGTTTACTCTGTCTTTGCAAAGACAGACCCGGATACAGAAAAGTCTTCCAGGGCTTTGAGTGTTTTTGTCGTTGAAAAGGGAGCCCCCGGATTTTCTGTCGGCAAACACGAAAAAAAATTGGGGATTCGGGGAAGTGATACGACAGAACTAATCTTTGATGGTTGCAGGATACCGGCTGCGAACCTTCTCGGTGACGAAGGGATGGGGTTTGCAATCTGTATGAAGACGCTGGATTTCTCCCGACCGGGTATAGCTGCTCAGGCCCTTGGCATAGCCCAGGGTGCCCTTGACTATGCTGTTGGATATGCGAAGGAGAGAAAGCAATTTGGCAAACCTATCACTACCTTTCAGGGTATACAGTTTATGCTGGCTGATATGACAACTCATGTAGAGGCAGCAAGGCAGCTTTTATACAAAACGGCATCATTGCTTGAAAAGCAGGCCAAGGATATGAGTAGATTGCCTGCTGAGGTGATTCGATTTTCATCCATGTCAAAGAATTTCGCTTCTGATACGGCCATGAAAGTGACTGTGGACGCCATTCAAGTTCTTGGTGGATATGGCTATATAAGAGAGTATCCTGTGGAACGGATGATGAGGGATGCAAAGATAACTCAGCTCTATGAGGGTACGAATCAGATCCAAAGAGTAGTTATTGCTAATACCCTGATGGGTTAGGACTGTTCATTAATTTGCCCAGGAGTATCTTCTAGCTCAAACATTACCCGTTTTTTGTTGAGAAAACATTAGAAAGTTCTTCCAGGAGGATTGAAGATGAGAGAAGTAGCAGTAGTTGGAGTTGGCATGACTCAGTTTGGCATGTCAGAAAAAACCCAAATAGAGATGTTCTCAGAGGCAGCAATGGATGCAATAACCGAGTCGAATATAGAACCCAGAGACATCCAGGCACTCTTTTTGGGGAATGGTCTTGGGGATTTTGAGGAAGGTCAGATGAATATGGCCCCTATGTGTGCAGCCGATATTGGAATACCGAATGTGCCTGCTACAAGGTTTGAGGGGGCATGTGCCTCTGCTACGGTGGCCATGAGGAATGCATATCTGTGGGTTGCATCGGGCTTCTATGACATAGTGTTAGCAGGGGGTACGGAGAAGGCGATGGCTATGGGAACCCCCATGGCTACCAGGACGTTTGCTATGGGGAGTGATAGCCGTTATGAGGGTTTTGCCGGTATTACTTTTCCAGGGGCGTTCGGGATGGCGGCCCATCTTTATTCAAAGAAGTATGGAATTCCCCTCCAAAAGCTGAAAGAGCAGATGGCCATGGTTGCTGTGAAGAACCATAAGAATGGGGTGTTAAACCCTAAAGCCCAATTCAGGAAAGAGATAACAGTGGAAAAGGTTTTAAGCGGTATTGTTATTGCAGATCCTTTGCAATTGCTTGACTGCTGTCCGTTCTCCGATGGAGCATCTGCCCTGGTATTTGCCTCTGTTGACAAGGCAAAAGAGCTTACTAAAAAGCCTATTTATATCGCAGGAGTAGGGCAGGGATCAGCGGGCCCCCTCTATACTCAAAAGGATTTTACCAGGATAAAGGCAAGAGAGACAGCCGTCAAACAATCCTATATGCAAGCAGGCGTTGGACCAAAAGACATAGATGTCTGTGAGCTGCATGACTGCTTTACAATAGCAGAAATACTTGCAACTGAGGGTCTGGGATTCTTTGAGTTCGGGAAAGGAAGTCAGGCTGTTGAGGAAGGTAAAACATCCCTTAATGGCGAGATACCTATAAACCCCTCAGGTGGTTTGAAGGCAAAAGGCCATCCCATTGGAGCTACCGGAGCTGCTCAGGCTTACGAGATAGTGAAGCAGTTGCGGGAAGAGTGCGGTGAGAGACAGGTCAAAGGGGCAAAGATAGGCATGATAGACACCCTTGGCGGCGATCTTGCAACAGTATGCAATATGATCTTTAGGAGGTAGGAAAGTGGAATACAAATTAACGTATAATAAATACAAAGAGGCCTTAATGAGTGATAAGTTTTGTGGTCTTAAGTGTAACAAATGTGGTGGGTATACAGTGCCGCCCAAAAAGGTTTGTATGGAATGTGCAAGTGAAGACATGGATATTGTTGAGCTCAGTGCCAGGGGAGAGATAAAGACCTATACTGTGATAAGGGTTCCCCCTGAAGGATTTGATGCCCCATATATTGTTAGTATGGTAGAGTTAGATGAAGGACCGTGGGTTATGGGGAATATCGTTGATCTTGATCCTGATAAAGCCACTATGGACCTGATAGGAAAAAGAGTGTCAATCGGGCACAAGGTGGTAAAAGGCGATAAATTTTCTGCAGGGGATGGGGTAGCGTTGGCATTTAAATTGGAAGGGTAGTTTATTTTTTGTTTGAAAGGAGGAGAAACAATGGCTAAGATGTCAAAAGAGGTTATGGATATGTTCAATGACCAGAGTGCATCAAAGATACTGGCTACATTAGATGAAAAGGGGACTGTAAATCTTGCTCCCAAGGGAACGCTGTCAGCAATAGATGAAGAAACCATAGTCTTTGCAGATATATTTGGGAGTAAAACCAATAAAAATCTGGAGAAGACAAAGAAAGCAACTGCATTATCTTTTAAATTTCCGCCGGCAGGATACCAGGTGAAGGGCACATTCCAGGGATTTCAGACCTCAGGTCCACTTTTTGATCAATTTGCAAAAAACGTAAAAGAAAAAATGAAATTGGATGTTAAAGGGGTTGGAACAATTAAGGTTGAAGAGGTTTTTACTGTAAACCCTAGGGATGCCGCCAAGAAATAACATTCTTTGATATCCGTATCTACAGGCATTTGCTTAGGTAAATAGAGAACTTTGAAAAAGTTTTTAGCAACCTCTTAAATTATGAAAGGAGGAAAGCAAAATGGGTTTTAAGGTAGCTCAAGTCTTCGATATTCCTATGGCACCCGATTATGAAAAGCTGATTAAAGGAGAAGGATTGGATGTTCAGGTAGTTAAAAAATTATGTATGTCCGAGGATGAGATCATCGATACGGCCCACGATGCCGATGCCATAATAGGGGTAGCTACTTTTCAGCCCTTCTCGAAAAAGGTGATTCAAGGGATGACTAAGTGCAGGTTTATCCAGAGCATGGGCATTGGTT
>PFIF01000076.1:13551-13717 GCA_002782605.1 Deltaproteobacteria bacterium CG_4_8_14_3_um_filter_43_13
AATATGGCGTCCTGGCGGCCAATATACCTGATTACTGTCTGGAAGAGGTGTCAGACCACGCTATGGCTCTCATCCTTGCCTGCACCAGAAGGATCGTCAAATTGAACGAGACGGTAAAGAGTGGGGGGTGGAAGAGTGAACCTGACCCGGATATGCAAAAGCAGAT
>PFIF01000134.1 GCA_002782605.1 Deltaproteobacteria bacterium CG_4_8_14_3_um_filter_43_13
CAGGCACAAAGTGGCAAAGGCACATAGGCACAAAGCAGAGCGGAGCAGGGTCGTTTCGTTGTTTTTTCCTAACTTTGTGCCTTTGGTGCTCTGTGCCTCTGTGCCTACCTGAATAGTTACAAATAAAAAGGCTATTAGCCTATAGCCTAATAGCCCAGATAAGCTCTTCCTGCAATCAAAAACCACCCGCCGAATCCCAAAAGAAAGATGCCGCAGAAACGGATAATATGTTGATAGGCTCTGTCTTTGAGGATTCTTTTGCCGCGGCTGATACCATAGGAGACTATGCTGTACCAGAGGAAATCGGCCGCAATATGACCTACAAAGAAAACCCCTACCCCCAGAACACCCAGCTTTATGGCGGCAACCAGATATCCCAGGCCAATGGTAGCCCACCACAGGGTCCAGTAAGGGTTGGAAAGACTGGCCAGAATGCCCGTCAGCACAGGATAAGAGGTTGCCCCGGACCCTGTCCCCTCCATATTAAAGGAAAGGCTTCCTGCTGTCCTGATCATCTGTATACCCATCCATATGAGGATGGCACCGCCAACCAGGGCAATACCCCCTATAACCGGGGGCATCTTCAGGAAAGGCCCCAGTCCCAGAATGATAGCCACCACCAGGGCCAGTTCGAGAACCGCATGGCCAACCATGAGCAAAGGCCCTGCCACGAAACCCCGATGCGCCGACTCGGCTATGGTTACTGTTAAAAGAGGGCCTGGCATGAGCGCCCCTGAGAATGCCAGGGTAAAAGACCCCCCAAAAACAACAGCCAGTTCAAGCATCACAACTCCCCTTTTTTCGCCGGTCCGAGATTGAACAGCCTCTTGGCATTATTGTAGAATATCTTGTCCTCTACCTCCTTGCCCAACCCCAATTTTTTGATATAGTTTATCTCCGTCTGGAGGTCATAAGGGATGTTTGGGGTATCACTGCCGTATAGGATTCTATCCTGGAATTCAACGAGGCGTTCGGGGTTTATATCGTGAGGGAAAAACCCGGTAAGCATCATGGTAGTGTCAGTCCATATATTTTTATATTCTCTCATGAGGTCAAAGAATTCCTCAAATTCCTCTGCACCCAGATGAGGAAAGATGCATCGTAGATCAGGATACCGCTTCACTACTTTCTTAAATCGGTTTACTCCGCATATCTCATTGGGATCGAAGTTATAGGACGGTAGTATAGGACCCGTTCCTGCATGGATATTTAGTATCTTATTGTATTCGATCACCTTTTCGTAAATGGGGAACATCCTCTCGTCGTCAGGGGGGATTTTGTTTACGTGACACTGTATCTTCAGGCCGTAAAGGTTATAATCCACAAATGCTGTATCTAGGAGGGTTGACAAATTGTCGTCCTCAGGATGGGCTGTAGCAAAGCCTATTAGCTGCGGATACTTCTTGGTAAGGTCGTAACTCCACTCATTGAGAGATGAAGAGATATCTGCTTTGTGCGAATAGTTGTAAAGCACCAACCTCTCTGCACCCAAATTTGTGAGGAGCCCTATTGCTTCGTCTGCGGAAACTTTATATTTTATAGGCCACGCGAAGTCGTCAAACCATTTCCAGATGGAATGAAAGAGTGGTTCAGGGAAAAGATGTACATGGGAATCGATAAATCTGAATTTTGACATGTCCTATACCTCCGCAGTTTTAAACATACATATCGTATGTCCTGTTTTCGACCATTCTTATAGCGTGAACCCCTCCTCTTCCTGTCAACTTGAGGAACCTTTTAATTTGGGTCAATATAAAAGCGGTTTTCTTTCCTTTTACCATCTCCATTAGTTTATCGGTAATGGGTATCTTATTGTCCATGTTTCTTTGTTTCCTACTGTTTAATAACTGTATTTAGCTTAAAGATAAAGAATCTAAGTGTGTTGGATAAAAACCTCTCGCCATAAACAGTCGATGTTAAATCCTTCCATGTTATTCCTAGTATCCTCTCAATATCTTTTTCAAGCCATTCCCTAACTGTCTTGGGAAATTTTTCAAAATTTGTTGCATCGTCCAGGTTGCAGAGCTCAGTAATTTTTTTTTCAATTTCTTCCCTTGACCTTTCGTCAAGTTTCTCGATTCTTTCTTTAACTTGATACGGCAGATTACTGATTTCTCTCTTCTGTTCCAATGACAGGTCATTAATCTTGTCAAAGTCTCCCTCTGTTTGTTTTTGTTCTTTTATCATCTCTGTGCCTCCTGTTCCTCCAATTTGCCTGTAGGGTAGTGGGGCAATACTGTTGACTTAAGTTGACAAACTACTATCAGAATTTATTGATTTTGCCTGTGAAGAAGAGATATTTATTTTCCCCTTCCTTATAAATTTGTCAGCCTGTTTGCTTAAATCTATTTTCCACATCAGCTATTCCTCTAGAACCAAAGTTCTTGCAATCTCTTTTGAGGGTTTGCCATAACTCTTTTCAATCTCTTTCTGTTCTTCATCGGAAACATACGGCGCAAACAATAATCGCATCTTCATTATTTCATCTTCCAGAGCATCTTTTACCCCTTTGCATGATAGGTTGCAACTACAAACCCCTCACCTTCCCCACATTGCTGATAAGTGTCTGAGATGCCGACAAATCCCTTTATTTAGAGACGCCTGGAACGCTAAGCGATTTCTGAATCAACGTCCGCTACTACCCCCGCAAGACCAATATGAACCTATCCTTTATTGTCGATCACAACAATTCAGTTTGCCTTACAGTATTTCTATTATCCAACATGGTTATAAATTCCGCAAAATGATTTGCTGGCATTTTGGATAGGTCTTTCGATAAAGCCATGTAATCTAAATAGCTAACTTTACTCTATCTCCCTCACCACCATTACCTCATTCCCCCTGTAGTCAATGACTTTGACGGCAATACGTTTTTCTTTGTCCAATATTTTTACTGTTTTCCATTTAAATCCAATTTGTCTTCAATATCACTTCTAAATGTTCCTTTTAACAACCTGCCATCTCTCAGATACTCAAAGAACTCTGAATAACTATTGGGACTTAAAAAGTGAAAGATATACTTCTGATTGGTTCCTGCTTCTTCTAACTCGTTATTTAGGTCGTTAAAATGCTGTTTTGTCCATCTTAATTTTGCCTTGTTTTCATCGGAGTCATCATTGTCAGCCTTTATTTCTACAACTACCACATAATCAATGCCATCACGATGAATTTTAATAAAAAAATCTGGATTAAATTCTTCTTGTTGGGGATGCTCTCTTTTCCTCCACGAATATTCTACCTTGTAAAATCCACGGTCTCTTGATTTAATCCACGCATCTATCTTTTCAGCATTCTCTTTCCTACATAGTTGTTCCACAAATTTCCTTTCTGGTTCAGCCTTTGTAAAAACAATATCAAGGGAAGTTTTAAAGAGATATTGATTTATTTCCTTTTCTGCACTTTTAGGGAGGCTTTCGTCATTTACAACATCTTTAAGAATATCTCTGATTTCTTCTGACAACTCGTTTTCAAAATTGTCTGCATAAAAAACAGTGGAATTATGTCTCAAATTCCCAACCGCTATTGTTTCCCTATCCATTTCTCCTGTTGCTATAGCAACCGGTTCGTTTACATTTCTTACATTTACAATGGTTTTACCCTTCTTTCTTAAAAGCGTTCCAAATGCCTGAAGTATCTTTTGCCTATTCTTCTCTACTAATCTATCCCCTTTGGTTCCCACCATGTCCATTGATGTCCTGATTATCTTTTTTAAAACATCCTTCGGAGGTAAATCATTTTTAGTGTATTCGCCTTCTGGTAATCTTAAAATCCTTCCTTCCCATTCCCTTGTTTTGAACTCCTCATAGATTTTATTTACCACCTCATCAACAGTATAGGTGTTATACTCAATTAATGTATTTTTGGAGTATACTTCGCCTGCTAAGCTCGTGTATTCTGTGTTTTTATCTTCATCCTCAATCTGTGAAATCAGTTTAATATAGCCTTTTGTATAATCAAACACCTCTGTATCTTTCTTGGCTTCTTTTTCCTGTGGGTCTTTGTCGTAATTGATATTGTAAAGAGCAAAGTTATACTTAGTCCTTTCACCTTCTTTTAAAACAGAACTTGTTAATTTCATCTCAACCTCAAGTATCTCATCCACAAGCCCCTTGATATTTCTACTCCACGCATCATGGTTAAATACCTTAACCCTTGGCTGTGGAGATTGGTATTCAGGCGGAATCCTCAATCCCCTTCCTAAAACCTGTGCAATTAAGAGTTTGGAATTAAATGCCCTGTCTTTCCATGGGACAATCTGAAATACATTCTTTACATCCCACCCCTCAGTTAGCATAGAAACTGACACTATCCATTCCGTCAGGTCATCTTTATCATCCACATCTTTAAGTTTTGCTACATTTGCCTTATGTTCCTGTGCAGAAGTCACAATTAAAACCTTTCTCTCAACTTCCTCTTTTGGATGAGATTCCTTTCTGGCTAAAAATTCAACAAGATTTTCTCTTAATCGTTTTGCATTAGTAATGTCATTTGTAATTAAAATAGTTAGTGTCCATCCATAAATGCTAATTATTTGAAATAAAAGAGAAAAAGCGCATTTTAAGGTCGACAATTTCTTTGTTATATGGTAG
>PFIF01000058.1 GCA_002782605.1 Deltaproteobacteria bacterium CG_4_8_14_3_um_filter_43_13
TTTACAGGCTGCTATAGGTGAACGTCTCGTGGATATGGTTATCAATACCCATTGGCACTTCGACCACATTTCCGGAAACTATCTGTTTCCCCAAACTGAACTATGGATGAATCCCATTGAGGCTGAAGGCTTTTCGGACTTGCGCCGAGTGGCGGAATGGTTTGGCGTCAGGGAGGTGTATGGTGATAGTGGCGTCACCGAATGGATAGAGAAAGTAGCCGACCCCCACACTCCGCAAACTGAGTTTTCACCATGCTATCGTCACGAATGGTGGCTCTCAACTCGATCTCCAGATCGTACGTATCCATATAATAAAGAGTGGCAGATTGGACAGGCACGTGTGATTATGGTGCATGCCCCCGGTCACACACAAGGTTCGTGCTGCCCGTACTTCCCCGACGAAGGCCTGGTCTATACGGTTGACTTTGACTTGACCAGCTTCGGACCGTCGTGTGCTAATGTCGATGGAGACTTCAACGAGTTTATTGCCTCAGCTCGTAGGATTGCTCAACTGGACGCCGACTGGTTTCTTACCGGACACCAGGCTGGGATGTTTTCCCGATCTGAGTTTCGAGCACGATTGGATGATTTTTTGGACATTATTAACAAGCGACAGCAACGTCTTATCGGTTTGCTTGAAGCTGGGGTAAAACCCGAAGATGTTCATAAGCATGGGCTCCTATATCCATCAGAGTATCAGATGGATCCATGCATTTACATGTGGGAGAGAGTGGGTGTGAGGAAGCATCTGGAACTACTGAAAACCAGATCTGGGTGAAGGATGACCTTTTAATGTGAAGTTGCGAGGATAGTAACCATTGCGATGATTAAGATCTCCTTGACCATGTTCATACCACTTTCGCCCAAGAAAATGGGTAAACTCCATGTCCATAAGCCTGGACAGATATTCACCCACATTGTCTTTGATCTCTGCACGGATCATCTCAAAAATTCTCTCAGGTTGCTCTTGAATCTCCTTGAAAATACTAACAACTTCTGGTACGCTAATCTCTACTCTCATGGATGCTTCTCCTTTCTTTTAAGGTTTTTGGCTAAAACCCTTTTAAAGGGAAAGCACCCTTTTTTCTACCCTCTCAGAATTTACGCAATATATTTTTTGCGGTAAGAGTCTTTTATGTTTAAAAAGAAGGAGCCTAATTTGTTACGAAGTGAGATTAGAGACCGTCTGGGAGCCACTCCTTTAAGAGAAACTAAAAAGTGGCTATTTAATGGTTTTCAGCTCGAGGATAAAAAGAAAGAAGAGATAATATCAAGTCTTTATTCAGGTCACCACTTGCTTATTCTTGGGCCTCCGGGAAGTGGCAAGACAGTTCTGGCAGAGAAGATTAGCAGTATTCTTGGCGACATGGAGGTTATAAAAGACTGTCCTGTGAATTGTCATCCCCAAATGCCTCTTTGTCCCTGGTGTATGGATAGGAAGATGGAATTGGAGATAGAGCTTCAAGTTATGCCTGCTTCTCAAAGAGTGAAGAGGGTTCAGGGGAGTCCTGAGCTGCTTCCAGAAGACTTGATAGGGGGGCTGGATCCTGAGGCTGCCATTATCTATGGGCTTCATGACATAAGAGCATTTACACCGGGTAAACTCCTGAGGTCCAATGGGGGATTTTTGCTTTTAGACTTTGTAGACAGAATACCGGAAAGGGTATTGAATGTTGTTCTCAATGCCCTGGAAGATTCCATAAATATCGGTGGCTACGAAGAAAGAATTCAACTGGATACCTTAATCATTGCTACCGGTGGGGAAGGGGCATTGAGGTCTCTGCCTATAGATATGATTGATCACTTTGATATTGTAGAACTGCATTATCTTCAAGACCGTGAAATAGAAGGACATATTTTCTTTGATGGAAAGGATATAGATGATAGTCTCAAGGATAATATAATGAGCGTTGTCCACAAAACGAGAGATCATCCTGATATAAAAAGAGGCGTGAGCACAAGAGGGGAAGTTAAATTTGCTGAGTTGATCCCGATATACAAGCGTATAAGTTCAAAAAAGGACAATGAAATCCTTAAAACAGCTTCAAAAGTCTCCTTGCCCCACAGGATAACCATAGCCCCTCATGCAGAAGCCATAAGGTCCTCTGATGAGATTGTTGGAGAGATAGTGGATGAAGTCCTATATGGCACCGATAAAAAGAAATATGGTATCGTTCTGACCGAGGAAGAGGTTAGAGGTCTTATAGAAGAGATAATGCGGGTTGAGAGGTTCAAGCAACCTCTAAAACTGGGGTATTTTGACTTATTGCTAAAAAGGATCCATAGGTTTCCAGAATCACAACTCGCTAAAATACACAAGAAGGCGGCAGATCAACTGGAGGAGGATATTCAATCAGGGAACAGAAAGGATATGACGGAAGACCTCCTCTGGGAGATAGAAGATATGCGCAAAAATAAGGACAGGATGTTTGAAGAGTACAAGAAAAGACTGGAAGAACTTGCCCTTAAGGAGACCCTGGATATGCTTGAGGACAAAAATGTCCTTGAAAAGAGCGCTCAAGGATGGGATATGACCAGGAAAGCAGTCACGATGCTCCTTGAAAAGTTGGTCCCGAAATACTGGGATTACTACAATTCATCAGGAGATGGGCGGCACAAAACCGGTAAGAGGTTGAACTTTGGTGACGGAAGGATAGTCGGTCTCAGGAGATACAGGTTTGGTGACAGATACAGGGATGTGTCTATAAAGGATACTATCAGAGAAGCCATTAAAAATCGGCGGGATCAGATAGCCAGAGAAGATATAATGGTAAAAAAAAGGGATATTAGAAAGAAGTTGGAGATAGCGATGACCATAGACCTTTCGGGGACAATGTCTCAACTGGATAAACTCTGGTATGCAAAAGAGAGCGCTGTAGCTCTTGCTCTGGCCTGCACCCATTATAAAGACAGGATTGGCGTAGTAACTTTTTCAAATATGGCTGATATAGTTGTGGAAATTACCGGTAATCCGTATCTGGTTGCGAAGAAGGTCTTAGACCTGGAACTTCATGAAAATGCTTTTACCAACATCGGTTATGGACTTTCAAAGGCCCGTTCCCTTTTAACTCAGCACAAAAGGGGGGAAGTGAAACAGCATATAGTTCTCGTTTCTGACGGAGATGCAAATGCCCCCAAGCCTTTTCCTGAAAGATACTGTCTGGAGGAAGCTTCCAAGACTATTAGAAAAGGCATAACTATATCCTGTGTTTGCATTAACGAGAAATCGTCAAACCCATGGCTTATGAGAGAGATTTCCAGGATTGGAAAAGGAAGAATTTACGTTATAGGTGGTACAGAGGAGCTTACCTCAGCATTGCTCGAAGAAAGGAGCTATATATCGAGCTTCGGTGCTTAGTCTGAAGACCGAAGTGTCCTAACAGTCTTCAGCCTTCAGTCTATCCACCTGAGTAGTTACGTTCTCTTGTCTAACTTCGATGAGATGCTATTAAGTAATTGCAGTACTAGACCTTATTGACGTTTTTAGCCACAGGTCCCCGGTTGCTGTCTTCAACATCAAAACTTACCCGGTCACCTGCAGCAAGGCTCTTGAATCCGGTTGTGTTGATGGACGAATAGTGGACAAAAATATCTCCACCTTCATCCTGACTGATAAAACCATACCCCTTTTTGTCACTAAACCACCTTACAGTTCCCTCTACCAAAGCAATAGCCTCCTTTATTGTCTCATTCGGGGAATGAGAGAAAAACCCTCGCCTTCAGGCAAAGACTTCAGTTCGATCTTTTGCGCCGCAAGGGTTCGAGGGGTCGAGGATTCCAGGATTCGAGAGTAATAAAGAAAAGATTCTCCCTTGACCCCTTGAATCCTTGAACCCTCAAACCATCCCGACAAGTCGGGATGGTAGTTGATACGGATCATTTAATATAGCATCCTTTATAGCGAAATGAGTGTTTTGTGTCAAGATAAAAAATAGCATGTGTACGGTATTTCATTACCTAATGTGGCTTAAGTCTTTCACAATCTCTGCACGGGCTTTTAGGCTGCTAATCCATGCTTGAAAAATCTCTTCCTTCTTTTGTTCAATAAGCGCTTTCTTGAGTCTATCCTTCACCAAATTAAATTTTTCTTTAGCCGCATCCTTTTTGCTTTTCAATTTAACTATAAAGTAAGTATCGTTAGCATGGAAAACCCTGTTAGCATAAGGGTTATTTGTGGTTAAAGAGAATACATGTTTTTTGATCTCTTCAGCGTATCCAATCTTTGGTATGAGACTGTCCCCTCTTCTAAAAAATCCTGTCTCTTCAACCCTTAATTTGTTTTCAGAGATTAGATGTTCCCATTTCCTCCCCATTCGTAACCCTTCTGCTAATCCCTCTGCTTTTGCTTTGGCCATAGCATTTCCTTTTTCACTTTGCACGTCTTTTTTTACCCTATCTTTGACCTCATGGAGTTCGGGTATTCGAGGTTCTACCCTTTCAATCACCTGCAGGATGTAATTTATGCCCGAGGATTTTACCAACTGACTTATCTCGTCCTTTTTTAGAGAAAAGGCGGCATCAGAAAAAGGCTTATTTCTGCCCAGTTCCTTTATGCTTTCCTCTATAGCGAAGAGGCCTGTCTCATGTAAATCCATCTTTATATCGGATGCAAGTTTCTTAAGATTTCTTCCTTCAAAAATCATTGCATTAACATCTTCTGCTTTCTTGTCTGCCAATTCTTGTGCCATTTCCTGTCTCAAGAGAGAAACAATCTGAGGTCTAACATCCTTTAAAGGTATGGTTCTTGGATTTAGAACCTTTTCAATCTTTAGTATATGAAAGCCGAAAGGACTCTTAATAATCGGGCTAACTTCTCCTGCCTTAAGGGAAGATATAGCCTCTCTGATCTGTCCCATCAAATTTCTTCTCTCTATATACCCTAACTCCCCGCCTTTCTTTCCCGAAGGATCATCTGAGTATGCCCTGGCTAATGTGGCAAAATCTGCCCCCTTTTGTATCTCAGAAAGGATATTTTCCGCTTTCTTTCCTGCCTTCTTAACCGATTCAGAATCATCATCAGGGAGGCTCTTGATCAATATATGTCTTGCCTGTATCTTTTCTGGCAAAGTAAACTTTTCTTTGTTCATTTGGTAGTAGTCATTTATATTCTCTTCCGTAATCTCGCCTTTCGATTCATAGTCCTTTGGATTAAAACTCAAATACTGCACATTCACCTTAGCTGGTATTCGGTATTTTTCTTTATGCTTTAAAAAATAGTCGTTTATCTCCTCATCTGACACACTTACCTTGCCGCTAAAGGATGCTGCCATTAAACTTACAAACTCGATATTAACGCTTTCATCCTCTAAGGTGTAAATATCCAGTGCTTCCTTGTCAGATATTTTAGCAGTATCTTTTATGACCCCTTCAACCTTCTTTATCAAGAGGTCTCTTTTTTGAGATGCTTCAAATTCCTCGGGTGTCATCCTGTTGTATCTCAATAAGTTCATATACTGGTAATGATTAAACCTCCCGTCTTTCTGAAAGGCAGGGTGATTCATTATTGATTCTTTGAGTTCTTTCTGGGTTACTTTTAAATCGAGACTCTCTGCTTCCTGTATCAAAAGAGCCCTTTCTATTAAACCTTCCAGAGCCATTTCTTTGAGATTCAGCTGACTAATCAATTTTTCAGAGAGATCGTTCTTATAGACATCCTGATATCTCTTTAACAGGTTTTCATAGGTTTCTCTGTATTCACGGATTGTTATATGTTGATTATTGACAGTGGCTATCCTATTACCTTTGTCCTCGCTAAAACTCCCGATACCCCAAAAGACGAAAACTAATATTACAGCAAATAGGGCTATCTGTATAAACCAGGATCTGGCATGTTTTCTCATTAGGTCAAGCATATTGTTCACCTTTCGTGTGATTAATCTTTCTTAAATTTTAGGCATCTATCAGCATAGCTACTCAGGTGTTTAGGCTGAAGACCGAAGGCTGAAGCGTCCTAACGGTCTTCCGCCTTAAGTCTATCTACCTGAGTAGTTACCTATCAGCTTACCAATTTTACTCATTGTAGCAAAAAAAGCAACTTTTTTATGAAAGAAACTCCATGAGTCTTATTATCTTGACAACCAGACAAAAAATGGATAAGTGAATGAGTAACCTGAAAGAAAATTTAATAAACAAGGAGGAAAATGGCATGGATTTCAAGTTCACTGAAGAGCAGGAGATACTGAAAAAGTCTGTACGTAATTTTATGGACAAGGAATGTCCGCGAGAATACGTTAGAGAGCTGGATGAGAAAGAGGAATTTCCATTTGAACTGTACAAGAAGATGGCGAAATTGGGTTGGTATGGTCTACCTTTCCCGGAAGAATATGGCGGCAGTGGCTGTGGTCCTTTAGATTTTATCATGGTTGGTGAGGAACTATGTAGATTTTCTTATGAGATAGGAGCAGGATACGGAGTGCCTATCTTCAACGCGTTGACCCTCTTGCACCATGGTTCGGAAGAACAGAAAAATCGGTATATACCTAAAGTAGTTAATGGAGAGATGATGTGGTCGATTGCCTTGACTGAGCCCAATGCAGGTTCTGACGTGGCTTCACTGGTCACATCAGCCGTTCCTGAGGGGGACGGATTCGTTATAAATGGCCAAAAGGTTTTTATTACTGGCGCAGATGTGGCGAATATTATGACCATGGCTGTGAGAACAGACAAAGATCTCCCCAGGCACAAAGGGATCAGCATGCTACTCGTTGACCCAAAATCCCCTGGAATAGATATTCGTGTAATCAAGACCCTTGGAAGAAAAATCATTCATGCTACCGAGCTGTTTCTTGAAGACGTTAGGGTTCCTGAGGGGAACCTTATCGGTGAATTAAACGGGGGCTGGGAGGTTCTCATGTCAGGTCTTGAGTTAGAAAGGCTCTTTGCCTGTGCGGGATATGTTGGAAATGCCCAGACTGTAGTTGACGACGCCCTGGATCATGCAAAACAGAGAGTACAGTTTGGTCGTCCGATTGGAACGTTTCAGGCCATTGGCCATATGCTTGCGGATATGCAGACAGAGGTGGATGCTGCCAGACTTTTGACCTATCGTGCTGCATGGATGGTTGAGCAAGGGATTCCTTGTATTAGGGAAGTATCTATGGCAAAGCTTTTTGGCTCTGAGTCCCTGGCCCGACTGACCAACCAGGGTATGCAGATAATGGGCGGGTACGGCTATTCAATGGAGTATGACATGCAGAGATACTTCAGGGATGCCAGGATAATCACTGTAAGCGCCGGATCTTCTCAGATGCAGCGGACTATCATTGCCAGACAGATGGGGCTAAAGGTAGTCTAGTCGAGGTTTTAGAGGGAATAAGCTAGTGGAGCATATAAGTTTAATAAAGGGTGGGTTCTCAAATTGTTATCTTATCTCAGAGGAAAATGTTTTAATCCTTGTTGACGTAGGATCTTCTGAAGAGGTAAAAAATATAGTTAGATACGTTGACGGGCTCTCTCCTAAAGAAGGATGCTCGATTCTTATATTCTCAACCCA
This sequence comes from Deltaproteobacteria bacterium CG_4_8_14_3_um_filter_43_13, assembly GCA_002782605.1. Lineage (GTDB taxonomy): Bacteria > Desulfobacterota > UBA8473 > UBA8473 > UBA8473 > UBA8473. The sequence continues at coordinate 7,493 of PFIF01000058.1, forward strand.
TTTTCATATAGACCATGTGGCAGGGATATCCTGTCTGTTAGCTAAATTACCTCGTGCTGAAGTAGCCTTCTATAAAAAGGTTAAAGATTTTTTCAGTCGAAAAGAAAAGTTATGTATTCCCCCTGTTGGGGCCTGGTTTGGAAACCTTCCTCCTGTTTATCTAAGATTGGACCGTCACATCCCCTCTCTTCTCGAGATTAAATTGGATGATAAAGTGGGAATACCTTTGCCATTCTTGAGAGAAAAGGTATCGGTGAGATATGATGTCCATCATTGGCTTGGGGATGGCGATACTATACCCTATGCCCCTGATTGGAGGGTTATGTCAACCCCTGGACACACCACTGACAGTACCTGTCTGTGGCATGAAAAGAAAAATATTCTTATTTCGGGTGACACTATCCTCAATATGGATGGAAAAGGGGAATTGAACCTTTTTTGCTGTAACTACACCCAAATAAAGGAATCTTTCAATGATCTAAGGGGGGCTTATCTGAACGTGAAAGGTCTTTACCCCGGGCATGGTGACCCTATTGTATACGGTGACGACCTTTTATCAAAGGTAAGGGTTCTTAAATAGGCATGTAATGTGAGGTATATCATAGACTGCTTTTCTTTCTCTTCTTCCAAAGATAATATACTACAGTTAAACCTATCACTAAAGCAAGAGAGATGATAATCAGGAAATCGGCTCTTTTAACTACTTTGACTACTACGTCGAGATTGGCACCAAATATATACCCTATAAACACCCATATTGGAACACTTATTATAGAGGCTATTGTATTTATGGTAATAAAATGGGAAGCCTTCATCTTTAGAATTCCTGCAGTAGTAAAGGCAACGACACGGAACCCCAGGATGAATCGTGCCAGGAAAACTGTTTTGCTGCCATGCTCTTTAAAGAATTTTTTGGCCCGATTTAGCTTTTTCTCAGAGATTAACCTCACAAAATGGCGATGTTTTGTTATGCTATCACCCCATCTTCTCCCCAAAGAGAACACTACGAGATCTCCCAGTATAACACCGAAAAAACAGACTATAATGGTGACAGTCAAGTTGCTGAATCCCGCATATGCTAAGAATCCACCCCCAATAAGAGCTATATCTTCTGGAATAGGCACTCCCAATCCTGCTATCATCAGGACAGAAAATAAGGCAAGATATATGAAAAGTTCAGAATGGGTTGTCAGAAACAGGATCGAAATATCTAATATCGCTAACTCACTGACCATTAAGTCTATCCTTCTTAGTTTTTATAGAAGAGAAGGTTAATATTTAACTAAATTTAGATCAAATTGGCAAGCATTTTTGTCAAATTATTTTTACTTTAATCCCTATATCTGTCTAGACAAACAAGGGGTTCCAGAAGGGCTTTATATCTCAATCTCAGGACATCCTTTGGAGGCTAGTGAAAATAATCAAGAGTCCCCTTAACGTCTCCTGTATCAAAGATAACAGCATGTAATCTGTCTGGTTCTTGTCCCGGGTTGATAGAGATGGTATCTCCTATCTCTTCCATAAATATCCCTGAAACCATAGGTGATTCATGGATATGACCGTGAAGGGTGAGATATGGCTGGTGCCTCTCAATGAAATTTCTTATTGATTTGCTTCCACACGGTGTTCCGTTGAAAAGCCTATCTAAAGCCGTATTATAAGGGGGGGCGTGCATAACATATATGGTCTTTTTTGAGTCACTTATTTGAGCTAAATATTTCATGTCTTCTTCTATGGTTTTTTCCTTCCCTAATGTCTCATAGAGGTCTATTTGCTGCATACCCTGTTTGGTACTGAGTAAAGATCTTCGAGGGTTTTCAATAACAACCTTCTCATCAGTGTCAAATCTTTCCCAATCCTTTAAGGAAAAAGGTGTAATAGGCACATACCCGTATCCCACAAGGTGAATTTCTGCATCTAAGACATGGTGCCTTTTGTGAAGAAGGTTTATTATCCCTTCCTTTTCCATTCCTTCAAGAATATCCATATTGGCTGCCGTATCGTCATTCCCCATCATTAGATAAATACCCAGGTTTGGTTTAGTGGTTTTTAGTTTTGAAATATAGGGATAAAGAAACTGCTTTATAAAGTCCCTTTGGTTATGAATGCGGTCATGAAAACCAGGGCTATTTGGAATTAAGTCTCCACCAATAATGAGGCAGTCTATCCTCTGATTTCTCTGTAATTCCAAAAGTCTTTGGTAGTGTCTCTCATTTACATGGAGATCGGATGTGTAAAGTATCTTCATAACCTTCTCAAATTAAAGAGTTCAATAGTCTACCCGTTCCAACCACCCTCTCTTTTTTGCTGTATAACGAGTATGTGGAAAAAAACCATTTGGCAGAGAATTGGTTTTCCTATCAGCATGGATTTTTTAGGTTGTCAATTTGATTCAAGGAATACCCAAAAATACCTGGTAGGATTTGTTTTTCGAAAAAGATGGGGATGAACTTTCCCTAGGTATAGGAGTAATCTTTGTACCGAGCCACTGCACAACGTCCGAGTCCCGGGATCGGATACGATTCCCGGATCAATCCGTGCTTTACGAAGTTTTTTTCGGTTGATTATCCGACTTCTTTTTATCCTTTTGGTCCTGTTTGCTTTTTTTCTGTTTCTGGCTCTTGTCCTTATCCTTCTTTCCGCCTTTGTCTCCCATTGTACACCTCCTTTCCTGTTATCAATCCCGTTCTTGCCGCAAAGGGCGCTCAATGGAAGGGTCTGGTTGTTTGGTCTCTTGAAATGGCCATTTGGGAGGGAAAAACTTCCACTTCCAATCCCTGCCATCTTGCTTACCCCTCTTTTTGATCTGCCGGCTTGAATAACAGCGTATATTTTTGCCTGCCACATTCCCCCCTAGTATTCTATGCGAGCAAACTAACTAAATGGTCGTGCTCTCCGGGCTTGATCTTAAAGCTCTTGGGATACTTTTTAAGTAATTCTGAGAATGTTTTACATTCGTAATTTGATTCATCAAATGTAGGATCAAGTCGCTTCACTATGGGTCTTATTGCTGCCTTAACAACCCATTCGTCGCCGGTTCTCTTGGAAATTTGTTTAATCGCTTTTGATAAAAGTTCAACAGGATCTTTTACCTGTATTATATCTGATCCAACATCTTCATTTCCAGCATCTTCATCTGCTTGACTATCAACTACCAGAGCATCGTAATATTTAAAGTCCGAACAGCTGTTTGCCCAGTGCTGATTTGTCGATGATTTACAACCAATACCGATTAGGTCTTTTCCAGCAGCCTTAATTTTTTGTGCCAGGGGAATAAAGTCACTATCGCCACCTATGACAATAATTGAGGAAATATGTGGGAACCTCAACACATCCTCAATTGCATCAAGAGATAACTTAATATCAGCTCCATTTTTGGCTGATGCACCTGGAGGAAATATTTGGATAAGTTCGACAGCACATTTAAGCAAGGAATGCCTATATTTTGAAAACCATTGCCAATTGCAATATGCCTTATTGATTGCCACATTTCCGTATGTTGTCGCAAAATCATATAGCGCTTGCACATTAACGAGCAGGTCTTGGTGTTTGTTCCTGTTTTGAGCTCGCCCATAGCCACCACTGCCGTTGACCGAGTCATATAAACTGGCATGAATATTTTCAAAGTCCCAATAGACCGCTACGGTTTCTTTTCCCATATATGTCTCCTGTTTCAGATGGCTGACGTTTAAGCTCACTTGCGCCGCCCCCCAAAAGCCCGTCAGGCCGCAAAATCTCTCGGCGTCAAGTGCAGCGACTGGTTCCGCCCAGGTTTCAGTGATTGTCTGATCTTCTTGGGATCACGGCGCAAGTCCAGAACTCTCCACACTACAACAACCGATTCCTCTTCAAGCTTGTAATAGATGGCGTAAGGAAATCTCTTGGACAACATCCGATGATAGCCGAAAAACTTTGGATGGATGCCACCATACAGCGTCAAAGAATCAATATCGGAAAATAGAGAATCAAAGAAGTACTCTCCCAACCCTTCACCCTGTTTCTCATAGAATAACCGACCTTCAGACAAATCATCCAGTGCGGAAGAGAGTAGTCTGATTTTCATTCGAATCGTTTCCTGAGTTCCTTTTTAGCATCTTGCCAGTCCACGATCTTTTCTTGTCCCGTGCTAAGTCGACGTTCTGTTTCCTGCAAAGCTTTCTTGTGCCAGTCAGGAGATTCTACCTGTTCCTCTTCATTAGACAGATCTTCCCAAATG
>PFIF01000310.1:0-2518 GCA_002782605.1 Deltaproteobacteria bacterium CG_4_8_14_3_um_filter_43_13
TGAACAATAAGAGAAGAAAAACCTATCCTAAAACTGAATTATTGAACAGGCTCTATTAATAAATATGACCACAAAAAAGATTCTACAAGACTACAAACAACAGGGTAAGGTTTTTATCCCGGCCTTTACGCATATGCTTGGCCCGTTACGGGAAATTTCTTGGGTGAAGACTAGCTTCCCGAGCTTCTGTGGATTGCACTCATTCAAGAGCATTATGGCCAACCTAAAGGCGTATCACTAATTACCTCTTTGACGCGACTTGCCCGTAAATGTGCCCCTTCAGAAAAGAAGCATATCTTTGCGACATTAAGTTCTTTTAGGGAGATGACAAGAGACGAGCAATTATGTCTTCAAAGCGAATTCGCAGCATCAGGTGAACTGTTCGAAATACAGAAGGCACTTATACCGCTAATTGTTTTCTATCCTGAATGTCCATTGGGCTTCCTGTATTCAACAATGCCGAGACTAACTGATGGGGAGCACCTTGAGCACCTCGAAAGTTTTAAGACTTTGGTTGCAGGGTTGTATGACAAGACATCCAGGAACACCATGATGGTACAAGCCACTGCGGTCTGGCTCGCATTCGATTCAGGAGCTTTAAAGGTTTTTGAAGGGTTAGCCCTTGCAAGCTTCCCAGAAATAGAGAAATATCCCAACACAGAACTCTCACAAAAGGTGGCGGGAAGCATACGCGCATCGGTTCCAATGTTTTTTACTGAACATCATTATCCTGTAACTTCCAACTGGCCGAGATACTTTTGGAATCGTGGATTTGAAATTGACCAATGTTATTTCCAGGAAATAGCAGATGAGTGAAGATTCCGATTTTAGAGAAGTCGAACAACTCATAAAGTCTTTTATTGAAGAAGCTCGTCTTGAATTGAGGCAAAGATGGGAAAAGTGGACTATAGACTTGTCGCAGAATGAAATTCATGAAGTGGTCGGCGCTTTACTTGCACGGCAGGTTACTCTTGCGAGGCAAATGGCGCAGTGCCCCACAATCTGGAATGGTCACATTGCACCTATAATTCTTCGGGCTATGGCTGACGTTTTTATTTCTCTGACCTGGGTTTTGAAAGACCCACTCGAACGCTCTCGGAAGTTTGTCTTGTATGGTCTGGGCCAAGCTGTACTACAATTTGAACACCGCAAAGCGCAAATTGCTGACAGGGAACCAACGGGTGAAGAGAAAATGCTAATCGAGGCATCCGAGGCGTGGATCAACTCACAACGATTTTCATTCTTGACAGATGTTAATGTAGGTAGTTGGTCCGGCATTTCGACACGTCAAATGGCCGAAGAAGCGGGATGTCTTGATTTTTATAATTACGTCTATAATCCGTTTAGTGCATGCGTTCATTCTATGTGGCATCACGTAGCCCGATACAATCTCAGGCAATGTGCAAATCCTCTACACCAATATCACCAAGTGCCAGAAGATCCTGACTTTCCTATAGATCCATACAATTTCTATTTATCGGCTAAGTATTTGGAAAAGACCTTTCATGCTTTCGATGAAAAATTCTCTATTAAGGTCGACGCGCCGTCGGCTTATGAGCATTTATGTGAGGGCTTAGACAAGTTATCTAAGAGTCAGAATGAGGAACTGGCGATGCCTGCTGAATCTAACCCAAGTGAACCAGAGACCACTTAACCTGAGACTACCGAGCCTGCGGCTGCCAGGTGTTGGGACAGAAAATAAAGTTTCGCAAAACATTCAAAAGCCACGTAGCTATTTAAATTATGATTTCAGACAATAAAGGCGAAATTGTTATCTATCAGGCAAAGGACGGTAAAACAAGCCTGGACGTTAAACTGAAAGAAGAAACGATCTGGCTAAATCAAGTTCAGATCGTCTTTGTTTCTGAGGTAAAGCAATGAGCATGACAATTGAGGCACTTAATCAGTTGTTGCAGGCACCTACTGAAAATGAACATCTGGAATTCAAGGAGGCAAAGAACAACTTTCACTTTGACACGCTCGTGAAGTACTGCTGTGCATTGGCGAATGAGCGAGGTGGTAAGATGATTCTTGGCGTCTCGGATAAGCCGCCCCGTAGGGTAGTGGGTACAACAACCTTCAAATCGCCTGGGCGCACAAAAACAGGATTGATTGAGCGGCTTCACCTGAGAATAGATATGGAGGAAGTTGCCCATCCTGACGGTCGCGTACTCGTGTTTCATGTTCCATCGAGACCCCTTGGCATGGCGATTCAAGTGAATGGTGCGTATTGGATGCGGCGAGGAGAAGATCTTGTCCCCATGTTGCCGGACATGCTCAGACGCATATTTGCCGAGACAGGCTTCAATTTTTCAAATGAGATATCCGAGAAGGCAACTCTCGACGATCTCGATCCTATGGCAATTGAAGAGTTTCGCCGGCGCTGGGTCAAGAAATCGGGCAATAAGGGCTTGGAAAATATCACTTCATCGCAGCTTCTCGGCGACGCCGAATTGATCCGAGAGGGCGGCGTTACTTTTGCGGCCCTTGTATTGTTGGGCAAGCGGAAATCGCTCGG
>PFIF01000310.1:2525-3039 GCA_002782605.1 Deltaproteobacteria bacterium CG_4_8_14_3_um_filter_43_13
AATAATATTTATGGGTTCCAAGAGGAGTGGATATTGGGAACTATTGGCATAAATTTTTGCGTTTAGTAAAGACTTAAATGAATTTTGACGCAATAATTTGAACGCATAATTTGTATCGAATTGAATTTACATGCATTATTTCTATCTTAATAACGCAATAGGCCACAGAAGAACGCAAAACACATTTCCGAAGATGTTCTTTAAGGATACGAAAAAAAGGGCATAAATGAGAATAGAGGTTTGGGATGAAAATAAATTAATGTTATGCATCGAAGGCTGGCAGGTTCCTGAAGGGGCAACTTTGCGGGAATGTTATGAAACAGAAGATGAAATAATCGTTTGTGGCTTTCCAAAGGAGAATGATGAAAACCATAATTGTGATATGATGGGATGCTCAACAGTTAATCATGTTTTATATCGTTTCAAAATAGAGGACAATGCCAGATGCGTGTAAACCTTAATATTGAAACACACAGTTCAGCAGCCGATCATAAAATATGCCGGTGGGATTGGT
>PFIF01000310.1:3085-12360 GCA_002782605.1 Deltaproteobacteria bacterium CG_4_8_14_3_um_filter_43_13
GATGGAATCAGAGGGAGGAAAACGGTATGTCTCATTATTACACTGTAACTGAAACAGATGAGCTTAAACTGCTGTTGAAGGAGATAGACAGCCTACAGGCAAAGATTGACGGAAAGCGCCCCGTGTATCCTGAGCGCTGGCAGGCGGTTACGGAAAAGCTGAAGATGGAGTGGACGTACGACTCCAATGCTATTGAGGGCAGCACGTTGACCCTGGGTGAAACTATTTTTTTTCTGCGCGAGGGTTTAATGGTAGAGGGAAAGCCGCTCAAGGATTTTGTTGATGCGCGTAATCATGCCGAAGCAATTGATTTTCTTTATGACGTGATAAGCGATCAACGGCCGATTACGGAAGGTCTGATTAAGGAGATCAATGCCCTGCTATTGAAAGGGGTTGAATATACTGATGCGGTTGATCCTACCGGCAAAAGAACGAGAAAGAAAGCCAACCCCGGCCAGTACAAGAAAACTCCCAATACAGTTATTCAGCTTGACGGCACTATTCATGAATATACAGATCCTTTGCACGTAACTACAGAAATGGAAGAGTTGGTTGCATGGATCAATGGGCATATCGGCAACAAACACGGACTCATAACCGGAGCGGTTGCCCATTATAATCTGACGAGAATTCATCCTTTTGATGACGGCAACGGCCGAGGCGCGCGGCTGTTGATGAATCTGATTTTCATAAAAAAAGCATCCCGCCTGCGGTTATCAGAAATGAGCAACGCCGGCTTTATCTAGACACCCTTGCGAAAGCGGATAAAGGCGATCTAGAACCCTTTGTGCGCTTTGTGGGTAAGTCGCTTGTGAATACACAAAAAACAATCGTGGAAAATTTATAGAGTTACCAAAATGGGAAAGCGCATTAAATAAGGTTATCAATATGCATCTAAACCTTGGTACCGAAACACCCACTGTTCAGCAGCCGATTATAAAATATGCCGGTGAGATCGGCTGGCATATCGTTTCTAGCGATGATGCCCTTACGTTAAGAATGGGGGAAAACGGGACACTATTTTACCGCGTGCTTGAAGATAAACTTATTGAACTGAACCCTGGATTGGTGACCGAGGAAAGCGCTGCTGAAATTGTTCGGGACATAGAGGCGGTGCGTAATAACATTGAAGGGAATGCAGAGATTCTCTCATGGCTGCGCGGTGAGCAGAGTATTTATGATGACAAAGAAAAACGGCGTCGGAATGTGACGGTAGTTGATTTTGAGCATGTTGCGAAAAATATTTTCCAGGTGACGGATGAATGGCAGTATACCAACGGCAGAGAAACGAACCGCGCTGACATCATGTTTCTAATCAATGGCATACCTGTTGCCATTGTCGAAGCCAAAAGCGCCAAAAAGGCAAATGCTATTGAGGAAGCCCTGATTCAGATACGGGAATATCACCATGAAACCCCGGAAATGCTCACTGCCCCGCAGGTTTTTGACATTACCCACCTGATTCACTTCTATTACGGCTCTACCTGGAATCTTGAACGCAAGGATATCTTTAACTGGAAAGATGAAGAGAAGGGAAATTTTGAGAAAAAGGTCAAGCGCTTTTTTGACCGCGAGCGGTTTCTGAAGATGCTGAAAGAGTGGATACTGTTTTACGTGAAGGATGATGAGCTTCGCAAAACTATTTTACGCCAGCACCAGACACGGGCGGTTGAGAAGGTTATTGCCCGCTGTGCCAACCCAACAAAAAAGACAGGTCTCATCTGGCACACCCAGGGGTCAGGAAAAACCTTTACCATGATTACTGCGGCGCGGCAGATTCTTGCAAACAAGGAGGTTTTCGGCAAGGCGACAGTTATCCTGATGATTGACCGCAATGAGCTGGAAGGTCAGCTTTCCGGATGGGTAGAGCGAATACTTGGTGAATTGAAATCACTTGATATTGCCATTGAGCCTGCTACCAGCAAGGCACGCCTGAGAGAGCTACTTGCCTCTGATTTCCGCGGGCTGATCATCTCCATGATTCATAAGTTTGAGCGAATTGATAAGGATATCTGTACCAGGGATAACGTTATTGTGCTGGTGGATGAAGCGCACCGGTCTTTTGGAAGGGACCTCGGAAACTACCTGGTAGGAGCTCTCCCCGATGCAACCCTGATTGGATTTACTGGTACCCCGATTGACAAAACAGCTTATGGTAAGGGCACATTCAAGATTTTCGGTAAAGAAGACAAAACCGGGTATCTTGACAAATACTCCATCGCCGAGTCTATCGAAGACGGCACAACACTTTCCCTCAATTATACCCTTGCACCCAATGATATCCGTGTGCCTCTGGAGCAGCTTGAAAAGGAATTCCTTGAGCTCGCAGATGCGGAGGGGGTCAGTGATGTTGAAGAACTGAACAAAATCCTTGATAAAGCAGTCAATCTCAAAACATTTTTAAAATCAGCAGACAGGATTAAGAAGGTCTCCGCTTTTGTTGCTAAGCATTTCCAGGAATCTATTGAACCTTTAGGTTATAAAGCATTTCTGGTAGCGGTTGACCGGGAGGCTTGCGCACTCTACAAGGAAGAGCTTGATAAGATTCTGCCGCACGAATACACCCTGCCAATGTACACTGCCGCCCAACATGACAGCGAAAAATATCCCCTGGTGTATAAGCATCAACTTTCGGAGATAGATGAGAATAACGCCCGCAAGCTTTTCCCCAAACCGAAAACCATGCCCAGGATATTCATCGTTACCGATAAACTCCTGACCGGTTTTGACGCCCCGATACTTTACAGCATGTATCTTGATAAGCCTATGAGAGATCATGTGCTGCTGCAAGCCATTGCGCGCGTAAACCGGCCGTATGAAGAAGAGGGCTACATCAAGAAACCATGCGGGCTGGTGGTAGACTTTGTGGGGATATTTGAAAAACTGGAAAAGGCCCTCGCCTTTGATTCTGACGTGGTAAGCGGTGTTATCAAGAACCTTGACGTGCTTAAAGCACAATTTTTTGTTTTCATGACCGGTGAAGCCCAGAAGTATCTGGCTCTGACCCACGGTAGGATTGATGACAGGGCCATCGAGGCAGCAATTGACGTTTTTGTGGACCAGGAAAAAAGGGAGTTGTTTTATAAATTTTTCAAAGAGCTCGAAATGCTTTATGAAATATTATCCCCATCGCCTGATTTGCGCAATTATGTAGATGATTTTGGGAAGCTTTCTGTACTATACCAAATTGTTCGCAATGCATTCAGGAAAAAGACAGTGCTGTATGGTGATATTACACGGAAGACCGAACTGCTGGTGCGGGAAAAGGTCGTAACCTATGGAATAAAGACCACAATGCCGGTGGTAAAAATTGATGAAAAAACCCTTGAAGCAATAAGGAAAAGCGGTTCATCAGACAAATCAAAAATCATAAACCTTATAAACAGCATCGGCAAAACCGTCAACGATGAAGAGGATGAAAATCCGTATCTCAGGACAATAGGCGACCGTGCTGAGCAGATTCAGGAAGCATTCGATGAGCGGCAAATATCAACGAAAGAAGCTCTGAAAAAAATTGAAGAGCTTATACAGGAGATTGTTGAGGCGCGACGGCAACAGAAAGAAACAGGTTTTGATATCGATACATTTACGATTTTCTGGGTCCTCAAGCAGGAAAAAACCAACAATCCGGAAAAACTTGCGCCAGCAGTTAACAGTGTGTTTGAACGATTCCCGGACTTCAGGGACAATCCAGCAGAGCTGCGAGAACTCAAGGCTGAGCTCTACAAGCTGGTACTTCCAACTTTTGGAAAAGAACGTATGGTCGGGATTGTTGAAAAGCTTTTGAAACTGAGCCGCAAATGACACCGAAAAAAATGAACATAAAGAAAGATTATAATTATAATGAGTTTAAGGCTGAAGTCAACCGATGGGTTGAAAAAATAAAAGTTAGACCCAGGCAGCTCAGAATTCAGGCTATGAAAAAGAAGTGGGCTTCCTGTTCTTCTCAGGGGCGGATTTGTTTCAGTACCGATCTTTTAAAAGAGCCAAGAGATTTCCAGGAATATGTGATAGTTCACGAGCTGTTGCATTTACAGATTCCTAATCATGGCAGGCTATTTAAAAGTTTAATGAGTGCATACCTACCTGACTGGGGAAATATACTGAAACAACGGAACACTAACTTAGAAAGAGAAATATAAACGTTGTGATACAAATTGCGAAGGAATGGGGGCACGTTGATGCAGAAATTGTTTAGCGTTCCAAGAGGCTATATTTGCTTTTAGGGATGCTTTTTCAAAAAAAGAGAGTTATCCTTGAAGGTGTTCAGGTTGGAAATTCCTTGGTGGTCCCAACGGGAGTCGAACCCGTGTTTTCGGCGTGAGAGGCCGACGTCCTAGGCCACTAGACGATGGGACCATTCTAGAATTCAGGTAGATAGGATGTAGACTGTTAATAACTGCGCATTGACCGGATTAAGGCGCTCTGAGCTTCGTATGGTCGCGCATGATTTCCTCCTACAGGCTAACTGCCTTCAGCCTATTCATCTAAGCAGTTACGATAGAACAAACAGAGCCAACAGTCAATTACTTATTGAGTATGGAAACAACCTTCTTCCCTATATCCGCAGGGTTAACTACGACATTTATACCGGCATCTTCCCAAGCCTTCATCTTCTCTGCCGCAGTTCCCTTGCCACCAGATATTATAGCCCCGGCATGCCCCATCCTTTTGCCAGGTGGTGCAGTCTGACCAGCTATGAAACCGACTACCGGTTTGCTCATCTTATTTTTAACAAACTCTGCGGCTTCTTCCTCTGCGTTTCCCCCTATCTCACCTATAATTGCAACCAGACGGGTTTCAGGGTCAGCCTCAAATAATTCCAATATGTCTACAAAAGGAGACCCTACGATAGGGTCGCCCCCTATCCCAACGGACGTGGATTGTCCTATTCCCAGGTTTGTCAGCATATTGATTACTTCATAGGTCAATGTTCCACTGCGGGAGATAACCCCTACATTTCCCTTTTTATGGATGAAGTTCGGCATAAACCCGATCTTACCAACACCAGGTGTTGTGATTCCGGGGCAGTTTGGACCGATAAGGCAGGAACCTGTCCCCTTCAATGCCTTTTTTACCTTTACCATCTCCAGAGCAGGGATGCCTTCAGTCATACAAACTATTAGCTTAATACCAGCCTCTAGTGCCTCCAGGATAGCATCAGGGGCAAAGGAAGCAGGAACGTAAATGCCAGAGGCATTTGCTCCTTCCTTCTCGACAGCATCTATAACCCTATTGTATATGGGTATGCCATCCAGGTCTGTTCCCCCTTTTCCAGGGGTTACACCGGCTACCACTTTACTCCCAAAAGCTACTGCTTCCCTTGCATGGAAGCTTCCTTCGCTGCCCGTGATCCCTTGGATAACTATTCTGCTTTGTTCATTTAACAAAATACTCATCTAATCCCTCCTTGCTGCCTTCTATAAGAGAGCTACTACCTTCTGAGCTGCTTCAAAAAGCCCTTCGGCTACTTCAAACTTAAGGTTCGATCCTTCAAGAAGTTTTCTGCCTTCCTCCACATTGGTACCCTGCAGTCTCACTACCATAGGTAAATTCAGGTTCATCTTTGAAGCAGCTTCTATTACTCCGCTGGCTACCCTGTCACATCGCAGAATCCCACCAAATATATTCACAAGTATTGCCTTGACATTTTTATCGGAAGTCAAAATCCTGAATGCCTTCTCAATCCTTTCAGCGGTAGCACCCCCTCCAACATCGAGGAAGTTGGCAGGCGCACCTCCTGCAAGTTTTATAAGGTCCATAGTTGCCATGGCAAGACCAGCCCCATTTACCATACAACCCACGTTCCCATCCAACTTGATATAATTGACCCCGGTATTTGATGCCTCTATCTCCAGGGGTTCTTCTTCTTCTAAATCCCTCAATCCTTTAATCTCCGGATGTCGGTACAGTCCATCATCATCAAAGTTTATCTTGGCGTCCAGCGCCAATAATTCTCCACCCCTTGTCAAAACAAATGGGTTTATTTCTATCAGGGTTGCATCCTTTTCCATAAAGATCCTATACAGCATCTCTATTATTTTCGAGGCCTTAGAGACAATAGATTTGTCCATACCTAGACCATAGGCCAGTTTACGCCCCTGGAAGCTGCTAAAACTCCCGACCGGATTTGCCCCAACCTTGATGATCTTTTCCGGACTTTTAGAAGCAACCTCTTCGATCTCCATGCCTCCTGCCTCGGAGGCCATTATCACCGGCTGTTCCTGATCCCTGGATCTATCGATCACGATGCCTAAATACAATTCCTTCTCTACATCTAATGCCTCTTCTACTAAAACCCTCTTCACCCTCTTTCCCTCCGGGCCTGTCTGGTGGGTAACAAGGTTCATCCCTATTATCTCTCTTGCCACCTTCTCTGCCTCTTGAGGGGAATCAGCCGTCTTGACTCCACCACCTTTCCCTCTGCCACCGGCATGAATCTGTGCCTTTATCACAACCTTTTTGCCTATTCTGTTTGTTATCTCCCTCACTTCCTCAGGGGTGTCCGCCACATCTCCATCAGGGATCGGTATACCGTATTCTACAAATATCCTCTTTGCTTGATATTCATGAATCTTCATCCTGTCTCCACCTCCGATATCCTATCTTGCATACTTTTTCATACCTTCTACATAAAGATTATTGCCATACACGTCCTGGGCTACTATTGCTGGAAAGCTTTCTACCTCTAATCTCCTAACAGCCTCCGGGCCCAGATCCTCATAGGCTATCACTTCAGCTTTTTTGATTGATTTAGCAAGAAGCGCCCCTGCCCCACCTATTGCAGCGAAATATACACATTTATATTTTTTCATTGCTTCCACAACCTCTTGAGACCTGGCCCCTTTCCCAATCATTCCCTTTAATCCTCTGGCTATTAAATAAGGTGAGTATGCATCCATTCGATAACTAGTGGTAGGGCCAGCAGAACCGATTACCTGTCCTGGCTTGGGAGGGGTCGGTCCCACGAAATAAATAATCTGACCCGATATATCAAAAGGAAGCTCTTTACCCTCATTAATAAGGTCAACCAACCTTTTGTGGGCAGCATCTCTGCCTGTGTATATAACCCCGTTTATTAAAACCTCGTCCCCTATCTTCAGATTCTCGACGTCTTGATCTGAAAGAGGGGTAGAGATATTTATTGGCTTAGCCATGATAGATAACCCCTTTTCTTCCTGCAATCCAGTGGAATGTCCCTTTAAACAGCGCACTTAAGTGCGCTGTTGTCGCTATGAATTGCTATAAATATTCCCCCCTCTTGAGGGGGGAGAGACAATGGGGGTAAAAGATAAAATGAACTAGAGACTGATCTCCTTATGCCTGCTGGCATGACAATTTATATTGACAGCCAGAGGCAGACTGGCTATGTGGCAGGGATACATCTCGATATGAACGGCAAGCGCCGTTGTCCTCCCGCCCAATCCCATAGGACCGATTCCCAAATCATTTATTTTATTTAATATATCCTTCTCGAGTCCTGCCAATTCCGGATCTGCATTAGAACTTCCTACATGCCTTAACAATGCCTTCTTAGCCAGTAGGGCGGCATACTCAAATGTTCCGCCGATTCCTACCCCCACAATAATTGGCGGGCATGGGTTACCCCCCGACTCTTTTACTCTATTCACAACAAAATCTATAATACCTTCAATACCATCCGAGGGTTTAAGCATGGTTACCCTGCTCATGTTTTCACTTCCACCGCCTTTAGGTGCCACTATTATCTTAAGCTCTTCTCCCTGTACTAAATCAATATGGATAATCGGAGGGGTATTATCACCAGTATTCTTTCTGGTGAAGGGATGACATATGGATTTTCTGAGATATCCCTCTCCGTAGCCCTGTCTAACACCTTCAGTAACAGCTTCTTTCAAACTTCCCCCTGAAATCTTGACATCTTCCCCCAACTCAACGAAAACAACACCAAACCCTGTGTCCTGACATATGGGGACTCTCTCATTTCGGGCGATCTCTGCATTCCTTTGGAGCTGTTCAAGAATACTAACCCCAAGGGGAGACTCTTCAGCCTCTTTTGCCTCTTGAAAGGCCAGCAACACATCTTCTGGAAGATCGTAGTTTGCTTCCATACAGAGCTCTTTTACTTTCTCACTGATGTAGCTTGCTTCAATCTCTCTCATTCCTTCCTCATAGCCAGGTTAGTTGCCTCGTCTGCCAGATGCAGACAGAATTCAGAAGTCATTACGGTCCCATCTGCTTCAAGCAGGTAAGCACCAATCCCTCTGTAGCTCAATTCCATAATAATGAGTGAGTATTCATTCAGACTATTTAGCACAGGATTCCTTATATTGTCAAGCAATTTTGGGCAATCAAAGTATCAAAGTCCATCTTCTTGACATTTCCTATATGGGATAATATATTGATGGCTTCGTAAAAAGTCGAAAAAATCCCTCTCCCTCGATGGGAGAGGGTTGGGGTGAGGGTGCAAAAGGCACTAATTCAACTACTTACATCCCCCTCCCCTTCATCCCCTCCCACAAGGGGAGGGGAAATGTGACTTTTTACGAGTTCATCATATATTGGGTTAAAGACAAAATTATTTATTGGGGTAAAACAGATGGCAGAAATAAAGAGCACGTTAGAACTTGTCATGGAAAGGGCCAAAAAGATAGAAGTGTCACCGGAAGAAAAAGAACAGATGAAAAGAGGAGAATGCGCATCAAAGGCTAAAGGGATATTAAACCGCTACCTTAACGGAGATTTAAATATTAAAGACTTGATAAAAGAATTGGCTAGTTATGACGAAAATGCAAGGGATACAATAGTTGGGACACTATTGTTCGAATTAGTCAATTCTATAGGAATATCCATTGACAATAAAAGGTCGTTCGAGGCGATAGATACTCTAAAACAGAATAAGGTTAAACCTACACTGGATAGGATCAATAAACTCTGCAAGGATTTTAATGAGGAGAAAGGAAGTCGTTATAAAAAGGCAGAAAAAGAAATAAGAAAAAGGCTTGACGGAATGGGTATATCAGGGACTGCGGTTCAGCCTGTAGTGGATTATGATGAAAGATGGTATGATGTCCTTGCCAGCCTTTCTTCAGAATACAAAGCCAGGTTAGTTAAGCTCAAAGGTAAGCTGTTAGATTTAGTGCTTTGACTCATAAATAACTTTACCAAAAATGTCTCCCCTCCCTTGGTGGGAGGGGATTAAGGAGAGGGGGCAACATAGCGATTCTTCACCCCCACCCTGCCCCTCCCCCATCAAGGGGGAGGGAATATTTATAGTAATTCATAGTAAAGGTATT
>PFIF01000300.1:0-12412 GCA_002782605.1 Deltaproteobacteria bacterium CG_4_8_14_3_um_filter_43_13
CCCTGATAAACGCTATAATCAATATTAAGGACAATAAAGAGGATATATTGTCGTACTCCGCCGGGGGACTTAAAGATTTTACACGAATTGCAGCCAGTCATCCTACGATGTGGAAAGACATCTTTCTAATGAACAAAGAAAACGTGCTGAATAGCATAACTCATTTTCAGTCATCCCTGGAGGAAATAAAGAGGGCCATTGCAGAAGAGGACTCGGAAAAGCTGGTATCCGAATTTCAAAAATCAAGAGAAGTAAGGAGAGCTATTAAATAAATTTGTAACTACTTCAGGTAGATAGACTGAAGGCGGAAGGCATTTAGGACACTTCAGCCTTCGGTCTTCAGCCTAAACACCTGGGTAATAAGGTAACATTGGAAAAGACAGTCATTGAACGAAAAGGAGGGTTAAAAGGAGAAGTAACCGTACCTGGAGATAAATCTATATCTCATAGGGCTGTCATTATTGGTTCTCTGGCAAAGGGCAAGACCAGAATTATAGAACCCTCGAGAGGTGACGACAATCTTAGAACCCTGAATGCCTTTCGAATGATGGGCATTGAAGTGGATGAGCCAAAAGTAGACCAACTGATAATAAATGGCAGGGGGTTATACGGTCTGACCGAACCTGAAGATGTTATAGACGCTGGCAACTCTGGAACCACTGTCCGACTTTTAACAGGTCTTTTAACTGGACAAAGGTTTTTCTCTGTAATTACTGGGGACAGATACCTCCGCAAGAGGCCCATGAAGAGAGTTGTCGAACCTCTTAGTTCAATGGGGGCTAAAATTTGGGGAAGAGAAAACGGTAATTTTGCCCCACTGGCTATCAATGGGACAAGGCTAAACCCTATTGATTATGTCTCTCCTATTGCCAGTGCCCAAGTTAAGTCAGCTATCCTTTTAGCCGGTCTTTATGCTGATGGAGTCACAAAGATAACTGAACCTTCCCTGTCAAGGGATCACACTGAGCGCATGCTCAGGTTCTTTGGCGCCAATTTAAAAAGGAAGGACAACTCGGTCAGCATAGCCGGTGGATCAAACCTGGAGGGAAGGGAGCTTGAGATTCCAGGTGATATCTCTTCGGCTGCCTTTTTTATAGTAGCGGCATTAATCATCCCAAATTCGGAGGTTTTCTTAAAGCGAGTTGGGGTAAACCCAAGTCGTACCGGGATATTAGAAGTATTGAAAAAAATGGGGGCAAACATTCAATTATTGAATGAATATGAAACATGGGGAGAACCTGTAGCAGACATACTGGTTAAAACCAGCCGGCTTAAAGGAACCAAAATTGATGGAGACCTCATACCAAAAACAATAGACGAACTTCCTATCCTGTCTCTTGCGGCATCAGTAGCAGAGGGGGACACAGTCATCAAGGATGCCAAAGAATTAAGGGTTAAAGAAACCGATAGGATCAAGGCTGTTGCCTCTGAACTAAAGAAATTTGGAGCAGAGGTAGAGGAGTTCGATGATGGTATGAGGATATCAGGCAAAGATAAGTTAATGGGATGTAACTGCCAGAGTTTCGGGGATCATCGCATTGCCATGTCACTGATAATTGCCGGTCTCATGGCATCAGGTAAGACTGTTGTAGAAGATACTTCTTGTATTGGAACATCGTTCCCTGAGTTTAGAGATAAACTGTTTTCTCTTATTCAGTAGTTTAACGTGAAGGTAACTACTCAGGCACAAAGTGGCAAAGGCACATAGGCACAAAGCAGAGCGGAGCAGGGTCGTTTCGTTGTTTTTTCCTACTTTGTGCCTACCTGAATACTTACACGTGAAGGTCAGGCAATTGCCTGACCAGGATATTGGTAAATATGAAAAAGGGCATCATCATTGCCATTGATGGCCCATCAGGTGCAGGGAAAAGCACAATAAGCAAAATTTTAGCAAAAAAGCTGAACTATCTCTATATCGATACTGGAGCTATGTATCGGGCAGTCGCCTTGAGTACCCTTGAAAAAAATATTAGTATCGATGACGAAGATAGGCTTTCACAAATGTGTTTAGAGATGGATATCTCACTCAGTAGCAAAAACGGATCTTTAAGAGTGCTGTTAAATGGGAAGGATGTTACAGAGGCAATAAGATCTTCCAGCGTGAGTCTGCTGGCATCAAGCGTCTCTGCTAAAAAGGTTGTAAGGGATGCATTATTAAGTGTACAAAGAAAGATGGGGGAAGATGGGGGGGTCGTTATAGAGGGAAGAGATATTGGAACAGTGGTTTTCCCTGATGCCGATATTAAATTCTATCTTGATGCTTTATCAGAAGAAAGGGGGAAAAGGAGACACAGAGAATTAATAGCAAGAGGAGAAAAAGTCAGCTTAGATACGGTTACAAGGGAAACAATTCAAAGAGACCGTAACGACAGTTCGAGAAAATATGCCCCGCTAAAACCTGCCATTGATTCTATTAATATTGATTCTACCGACAGGACTATTGAAGAAGTTGTAGAGAAGTTCTTGGAGATTATTAGAGGAATAAAAAAGTGTTGGAAAAAATAATTTAGGAGGATAACCTTTTAATGGAAAAAGAAGCTGATGTGGTTCAAAATAAAGATTCTATTTATGATAGAAAGGATGCAGACACAGATACTACCTCAAGAAACAAGAGTTCTGATGCCGATGAAAGTTTTGAGCAGCTTTACGAAAACAGTTTAAACAAGTTGCAAGAAGGGGAAGTAGTAAGAGGGAAAGTTATTCAGATAACTGAAAACAATATTATGGTAGATGTGGGTTATAAGTCTGAAGGACAGGTGTCGACTAAAGAATTCTTGAATGAGCGGGGAGAGCTAACTGTAAATATTGGCGATGAGGTTGACGTATTACTTGAGCGAAGAGAGGATAAAAATGGATCTGTGGTTTTATCCAAAAATAAGGCAGACAAGTTGAAAGTATGGGATGAAATTAGCAGAATTTTTGATGAAGATAACGTCATTGAGGGAGAAATCGTTTCCAGGGTGAAAGGTGGATTTGCCGTGGATATTGGTGTTAATGCATTTTTACCTGGGTCACAGGTCGATCTTCGCCCTGTTAGAAATTTTGAAGAATCCATTGGTAAAAAGTTTAATTTTAAGATAATAAAATTCAACAAAAAACAGGGGAATATCGTTTTATCTAGAAGAGCCATCATGGAAAAAGAAAGAGAGGGTTTGAGAAAAAGAACCCTAAAAACGCTGGAAGAGGGGCAAATAATTGAAGGTACAGTAAAAAATATTACCGACTATGGTGTTTTTATAGACTTAGGAGGAATTGATGGTCTGCTGCATATCACAGATCTATCCTGGGGTAAGATAACCCATCCTCAGGATTTGTGTTCAATAGGAGACAAACTAAAGGCTAAAGTCATAAAATTTGACAGAGAAAACGAAAGGGTCTCATTAGGGTTAAAACAAATCACACCTGCCCCCTGGACCAGTGCAGATGAAAAGTATCCAATAGGCTCAAGGGTTAAGGGAAAAGTAGTCGGTCTGGCAGATTATGGCGCCTTCGTTAGGCTGGAAGAAGGGATTGAGGGGTTAGTGCACATTTCTGAGATGTCCTGGACTCGAAAGATAAGACATCCATCGAAAGTTGTGGCCATAGGTGACGAAATAGATGCTGTAGTTCTGGATATTGATACGTCTAGAAAGAGAATTTCTTTGGGTATAAAACAAATAGAACCAAATCCCTGGGCTATGGTTAAAGAGAAATATCCCTTAGGCACAAAGATTAAAGGTGTCATTAAAAATGTGACCGACTTTGGTATATTTGTAGGCATAGAGGAAGGAATTGATGGATTGGTTCATATATCAGATATTTCCTGGAAACAGAAAATAAAGAACCCCTCGGAGTTATATCATAAAGGTCAAAGTGTGGAGGCAGTCGTCCTGAATGTGGACCAGGAGAATGAAAGGTTCTCCCTGGGTATCAAACAGCTTGAACCTGATCCATGGGATACACTGCTAAAAAAGTATAAGCCGGGTGACGTAATATCGGGGACTGTTACCAATATCACTGATTTTGGTATATTTGTTGAAATAGAAGAGGGGATCGAAGGTTTAGTTCACGTCTCTGAAATTAGTAAAGAAAAGGTGGAAAAAGCCGCAGATTTTGCTAAAGTTGGAGAAAAGATTTCTGCTCTTATTATCAATATCGCTGAGAAAGAAAGAAAGATCGGGTTGAGCATTAAAGAGCTGCATAAGATGTCAGAAAAAGCTGATTTTCAGAAATTTTCAGCTAACAAAGAATCCGCCACCTCCAATTTGGGAGAACTAATTAGAAAAGAACTTGAGTAAAAAAACAGAACGCGAGGTTGAAAGATGAAAAGGCATCCCGTTTTACTGGGTATTATAATACTAGGAATACTCCTAATTGTCTTCTTCATCACTGTATTTGCTATTACATATACTTCTGGGAATACCGTCCTTGCCATGGGCGATAAGGTTGCGGTGGTAGATACTAAAGGAGTAATTAAGGATTCCACAACTATTATAGAGCAACTTTTAAGGTTTAAAAAGGATAAGAGTGTCAAGGCAATTGTGTTGAGAATTGACTCTCCAGGAGGTGCTGTTGGGCCAACTCAAGAAATCTATGAAGAGGTGAAAAAGATCAGAGAGAAAAAAAAGGTATTGGTCTCTATGGGGTCTCTAGCAGCCTCAGGCGGTTATTATATAGCCTGCGCTGCTGATAAAATAATAGCAAACCCAGGAACTATAACCGGAAGTATCGGTGTAATCATTGAGTTCGGTAATATGGAAGAACTCATGAAAAAAATTGGGTTCAAAAGTGTAATAATCAAGAGTGGTGAGTATAAAGACGTTATGTCTCCTTTCAGAAGTATAACAGACAAAGAAAAAACTATACTCCGTGGGGTTGTTGACAGTGTTCACAATCAATTTATTGAAGCAGTAGTGGAGGGTAGAAAGTTAAAAAGAGAGGATGTGGCTAAGATCGCAGATGGAAGGATATTTTCGGGAGAACAGGCTAAGGCATTGGGTTTGGTTGATTCTCTTGGTAACCTTCAAGATGCTATCGGGGTGGCATCTGAACTTGCAGGTATCAAGGGTGAACCAAATGTAATTTATCCCCCCAAAGACAGATTCTCGATACTGGATTTTTTATTCCAACGAATGGCAACAGATTTCATTAATTATCTAGAAAATAAAAGTTGCCAGTTTAATTATCTATTTGTTCCCAATAGGTTATAACTATTTAACTATTCAGGTAGGCACAGAGGCACAAAGCAGAAAATGCGGGCACAAAGTTGCAAAGGCACATAGGCACAAAGTCATAATATTGTTCTCTGCTTTGTGCCTTTGCCACTCTGTGCCTTTGTGCCTCAAGCTTGTGCCTTTGCCACTTTGTGCCTGAGTAGTTACCATAGCTTTATGAAAGGAAACTGCTATGACAAAGAGTAAACTAGTTGAAAAAATATCTGAAAACCTCACTAGCATAACCAAGAAAGATATCAAAGTAATAGTTGATGTTATTTTTGATAGCATGATTGATTCACTAAAAAAGGGCGAAAGAATTGAAATCCGTGGATTTGGAAGCTTTAAAGTAAAGGAAAGAAACGCCAGGAATGGAAGAAATCCCAAGACTGGAATCATTGTGAACATCCCTGAAAAAAAGACCATATTTTTTAAACCTGGTAAGGAGCTTAAAAAAAAAGTGGATTATTAGAGAGTAGTGGGGGTAAGTAATGACACGGGTTGCCTCCGTTGATATTGGCACCAATACCATTCGTCTTTTAATTGCTGATGTAGATAAGACAAAAGAACTTAGCAGAATACTGACAAAGAGGAACATAACTAGACTGGGAGAAGGGTTTATTAAAAAAAGGGAGATATCCGGGAAAGCAATCCAAAGAAGCATCAAAGTCTTAAAGGAGTATTTGAACTTAGTGAATGAATACAGTGCAAAAAAAACCTTAGCAGTAGCCACCAGCGCCGTTAGAGAAGCTGCCAATAAAAATGAATTTATGATGGAGATATATCGAAACACAGGTTTAGAAATACAGGTCGTTTCAGAAAAAGAAGAGGCCGGTATGACATTAACAGGTGTTCTATCGATTATAAACGAAGTTATTGGTAGAGCCTTAGTCATAGATATTGGAGGAGGAAGCACGGAATTTATCATTATTGAAGGCAAAATCCCTGTAACGACTCACAGCTTAGACCTTGGAGCAGTATACCTAACTGAAAGATTCATCCACACTGACCCTCCAACACCTTTAGAATTGCAAAACTTAAGAGAGTTTGTTGACAAAAGACTATCCTCCCTGACATTGGCAGGATTTTCTTTTTCTTCTTTATTAGGTACGGCTGGGACGATCACTACACTAGCGGCAATTGACCAAGAAATGAGCACCTATGACCCAGAGAAGATAAACAAATATGTCTTAACCAGAGAAGCGGTAAAGAGCATTTACAATAGTCTAAAGAGTCTTAATAGAGTCGAACGATGCTCAACCCCCGGCTTGGAGAGGGGAAGAGAGGATATAATTTTGGCTGGCACTATTGTTCTCCTGAGTATCATGGAAACCCTTAATTCTAATGAAATAACGGTTAGCGATTTTGGGCTTTTGGAAGGAATAATTATGGACAGTTACGGAAAAATTGAAAACCTTTTCTAGAATACGGGGTATAAGATGAAAATACTTCTCGTTTATCCAAAGAATCCAGACACCTTTTGGAGCTTCAAGTATGCTTTAAAATTTATCTTTAAAAAGGCAAGTAACCCACCCCTCGGGTTATTGACTGTAGCAGCAATGCTTCCTGAAGAGTGGGAAAAAAAATTTGTAGATATGAACGTAAACATTTTGAGTGATAAAGATCTTAAATGGGCCGATTTTGTCTTTGTAAGTGCTATGATTGTTCAAAAAGAATCCATAACAGAAATCATCACCAGATGCAAAAAAATAGGTGTTAAGATTGTAGCCGGTGGTCCTCTTTTTACCACTGGATACGAAGACTTCAAGGGTGTGGATCATTTTGTGCTTAATGAGGCTGAAGTTACATTGCCACTCTTTTTAGAAGATTTAAAAAACGGATGTGCTAACCATGTTTACACATCCAATCAATGGGCAGACATAAAAAAGACACCTCTCCCACTCTGGAAACTTGTTAACATGAAACAATATGTCACAATGAATATTCAATATTCACGAGGCTGCCCTTTTAACTGCGAATTCTGTGATATTACTCTACTCTATGGACGCATACCGCGAACAAAAGATAAAGATCAAGTAATAAAAGAGCTGGAAAACCTTTACTTACAAGGTTGGAGAAATGCAGTGTTTTTTGTTGATGATAATTTTATCGGGAATAAAAGGAAGTTAAAAGAAGATATTTTGCCGGCTATTATTGAATGGATGAAGGAAAAAAAGCATCCCTTCTCTTTTATCACACAGGCATCTATCGAACTTTCTGATGATGAAGAACTTATGCAATTAATGGTTCGAGCAGGATTTGATACAGTGTTTATTGGCATTGAAACTCCGAACGAAAAGAGTTTAGCCGAATGCAGCAAGGTTCAGAATAAGAATCGCGATTTGATTGATTGTGTTAAAAAAGTCCAGGGGTTCGGTTTACAGGTACAGGGAGGATTTATTGTTGGATTTGATAATGACCCGCTCTCAATTTTTGAAACACAGATCAAATTTATCCAGAAAAGCGGGATTGTCACGGCAATGGTTGGTCTATTACATGCTCTCCCAAGCACAAAACTCTACTGTCGTCTTGATAAAGAGAAGCGATTGTTGAAAGGCGCTTCCGGCAATAACACAGATTTTTCAATTAACTTCATCCCCAAAATGAACTATGAAGTACTTATCGAGGGTTACAGAAAGATTCTCAACACGGTCTATTCCCCTAAACATTACTATGAAAGGGTTAAAACATTCATAAAGGGATATAAACCATTACAAAAAAAGATACATCGATTCCGTTTTAGATATCTCGGGGCATTCTTTAAATCCATACTGTTTCTAGGTATAATAGGAAAAGAGAGGTATCATTATTGGAAACTCTTTTTTTGGACTATATTCAAATACCCGCGACTTTTCCCACAGGCAATAACATTTGCAGTTTATGGCTTCCATTTTCGAAAGATTTTTGAAAAATATTTGCAAGGGTAATCAATGCAATATGGAAGATTTCAAACCTTTCTTCTGTCATCCAGTACCCCCGCATCCTGAGGTATAGTTCCCTCTTCAACTAACACCACATTGGATTTAAGACGTATAACCTCTTTTAATTCATTGACCAAAAATCCCTCTATCTTTCCCTTATCCACTGGTTTATTGAACTCCACTTTTATTGTTAATTCGTCCTCCAGTCTCGGCCTATCTACGATAATCTGAAACTTCCCCAATTCTGGATGCCTTTTTATTACGCTTTCTACCTCGGAGGGGTTAATAAACATTCCCTTTACCTTTGGAATGTCGCTGGTCCTTCCTAAAATCCGCTTTAACCTGGGGGTTGATCTTCCACAAGGGCAAGGATCTAAATTCAAACCCTCTGTTATATCGCCTGTGCGATACCTGATTATCGGCATAGCCCTTCTGACTATATCGGAGGCAACAATCTCACCACCCTCACCAAAAGGAACATGCTTGCCTGTCTTAGGATCGATAACCTCTGCAAGGATTTCCTCATACAGATGCATACCTCCACCATCAGGACACTCGGCTGCTATCAGTCCAAGGTCAGCAGTCCCATAAGCTTCTCTGACCTCAGCTCCGAATGTCTTTTCCAGTCTACCCTTTGTATCTTCGGTTCTTACATCTCCCAGTACAATAAGCAGTCTCAATGACAGCTCCTTGCTGGGGTCAATTCCCATCTCCTTTGCCGTTTCTCCCAATTTTAAAACAAACATTGTAAACCCCATCAAAACTGTGGTCCTGGTCAACCTCATCATCTCTACATGCATTTTAGACATTCCAGGCCCACCTGGCAGAACCGCACAACCGATCTTTCTGAATGCCTCATCAAGAGCAGTTCCGGCAATGACCCAGTGAAAGTTAGCAGCTAAATTCACTATGTCTTTTTTCCGAGCGCCACATATGTAAAAACCCTTGGCTACCATTGACGTCAACATATCGTATTCTTCTTTTGTAAAAGGCAACGCTATCGGTCCAGGAGCTATATATATTCTGGAAAGATCTTCAGGTTTAACAGCGAGCAGATCGCCAAAAGGGGGATTAGTTTTTTGGTTCTCTATTATTTGGGTTTTTGATAAAAAAGGAACCCTTTCATAATAGTCCTCAACTTTTTTAATATCATCTATCTTCATCCCGGCATCTTCAAAACTCCTGCGATAATACGGGACATTACTATAGGCATACCGTAATTGGGGTAACAGCTTGCTCCATTGATATTCCAGAAGCTTATCCCTTGACATTGTTTCTGTCTCCATGTTCCAGTAGGTCTGATTCTCTACCATCTGTTTCTTCTCCTTATTTCTTATACTTTTTAAGCTCCTATCTCCCCTTAAACTGTGCTTCCCGCTTCTCCAAGAAGGCATTTACCCCTTCTGCATGATCTTCGGTATCACACAATCCAGTCTGAACCATAGCTATATGGTCCAATGTGCCTATCAGATCTGAATCCAACCCCCTATTTATTGCGGACTTCGCCTTGCCAATAGCCTTAACTGCCCCCTTTGTCATCCTTTTTGCCAATTCCATTGCCTCATCTTCCAACTTGTCCGCTGCGACTACGCGGTTTACCAGGCCAATTCTCTCTGCCTCTTTTGCATCAATTATGTCTCCGGTAAATATAAACTCCTTTGCCCTGGCAAGACCTATTAGCCTGGGCAAAAGATATATCCCCACCATACCAGGAATAAGTCCAATCTTTATAAACAGTTCACCAAATTTTGCATTTTCTGATGCTATTCTTATATCACAGGCTATAGCAAGTTCACAGCCACCGGCTGTAGCATATCCATTAACCGCGGCAATAACCGGTTTCTCTAAATTTATTATGCTCATAACCAACCTCTGCGCCTTGGGACAACCCTCCTTTACAAAGGCACAATTTGCCTGCACATCAGACAGATCTGCCCCCGATGAAAATGCATCCCCTGCTCCAGTGATAATCAGAGCCTTAACGTCATCATCATCCCCGGCTTCCTCGAACACCTCTCTGAGCCCTTCAATCATTTCCATACTCAGGGCATTTAACACATGGGGGCGATTCAAAGTAATCTTTAAAACCCCCTCTCTCTTTTCCAAAATAATGGTTTTATTTTCCACTTGTATCTCCCTTCCCTTTTTTCAAATACCTATAGACACGAAATTAGATTTCAAAAACTTCATTGCCTTCTCTTTGTCAAATGGGCCATCTCATAAGTCATTACCGTTTCATCCCTTTGGTTTATTACCCTGTACTTTTCCTTTATAACTCCTCTGTCTGGTTTTCTTGTCTCTTTCTTTTCAGTAATCTCAATCTCAACCCTTATGGTATCACCTGGTTTAACCGGCACCGACAATCTCATCCCATCCATGCCCAAAAAAGCCATAACAGTTTCCTCAAATATCCCTAATCGCGTGAACAGACCCATGGCAAAGGAAAACGTTAATGGCCCCGGAGCTATTCTCCCCTTGTGGATGCTCTTCTTTGCAAACTCCTCATCCATAAACAAAGGACTGGATATCCCCGTAAGTTGAATAAAATCTGTTATGTCTGTTTCTGTAACCCTCCTGCTGGATGTAATAAACTTCTGTCCTATTCCGAAATCCTCAAAGTACATACTATTCATCAGTTACTCCTACCTTTTATACCTTTCAAAAATTGAGGCTCTTGTATCTGGGGGTTACCTGACAACCAAATTATCATCTTCGTAATTTCCCATTCGGCACTACTCTGCAATCGATTCCAATATCATAGGGATAACAATCATATAACAGTCTCAATATCTCTCTGTCAACAAATTATTAGTACATCCTGAAAAACGAAGAATTTCCTTTGGAGCAAACATCGGTAGGATTTTTGGGGTACCCATCTTGACGAAGCGGAGGGTATACTTTCAGGTGTTTGACCCATCATGACCGGCTTCCCAAAGAGCTGGCTTTTCATGGGATTACCGATATGGATGCCGCAAACCGTTATCTAGCAAAGGAGTATAAACCAAGTTTCAACGCTGAGTATTTGCTACAAAAGCGGACATTTCTATTTACTCTTGACAGCAGCAAAGATTTTATAAGCATTGACAAAATATAACCATTAGAATAGAATATCACAACAGAGACGCCAGAAAGATACATAACAAAACTTAAGATGGTGAGGTAACTGTAATGTTAGTGGGAGACATAATATCCGGGAAAGTTATAACAATTAATATTAAGGACGATGTTAAGAAGGCTTTTGAACTCATGAAGTCCAAAAAAATACGTCATATCCCTGTATTAGACGGCGGGAAACTCGTAGGAATCATAACGAATACTGATCTTCGCCAGGTTTTAATACCGTCAAAATCTGAAGGGGCAGAACAGACATACTATTTTACATCAAAATTCTCTACTGTGGGTGAGATTATGACAAAAGGCACTATTACGGTTACCCCACAGACTGACGTAGAAGAGGCAGCAAGACTTCTCCAGCATTATAAGATCGGGGGACTGCCTGTTGTGGAAGGTGATAAGCTGGTTGGGATGATTACAGGAACCGATATATTAGAGGTTTTTATAGAGATTATGGGGGTTATTAAGTACAGTTCAAGGGTAGATGTAGCCTTAGGTGAAGATGCTGAAGCATTCCAGAATGTCTCTAAAATAATCAGAGAAAATGGTGCTGCGATTATAAGCGTTGGTATGTCACCCCATGAAGGAAAGGGGAAAAGGGTTTACTATTTTCGTCTGGATACAGATGATATAAACCCTATCGCCAAAGCTATTGAGGATAATGGCTATGAGGTAGTATCAGTAGTAAGTGGATAAGACGGATTCGGGGTCAGACCCGTAGCAATACAATTCAGAGAATCCAGGAGTCAGGAGTCAGGAGTCAGGATGAAAAGACATTTTGTTCGTGGCTCAAGGCATAGGGTTAGCCAATCTCTGTTCTGTCTTCTGAATTCTAAGATTTTATATAACCAGTAGGACAGGCGTCTCGCCTGTCAAAGGTGCATTTTCGAGTGAAAGAAGAGGATTTTATTAAAGAGATTGAATCAATTGAGAGAGATGTGTCGGATTTTGGGATACGCTATCCTGCCTGTCAGTATTTTCATGAAAGGGCTAAATACTTTTCAAAAAGTCAGCTGGATAAAGCTGTTAAACTATTTCATCAGATAATGGAAGATAAATTCGAAGATAAGGCTGAGTAGTCCACACTGAAAAATTCCCTTTTCCGCTCTCTGGAGCAGGTTTTTTGACCCATCTATGATCGTAAATCGTAAGTCGCGAGTCGTAAATAAAAGGTGTAATACCCAT
>PFIF01000300.1:12507-17892 GCA_002782605.1 Deltaproteobacteria bacterium CG_4_8_14_3_um_filter_43_13
ACATCGAGAGATATATTACTGGCTGTGTCTTCCGGTTTATTGCTCATTACTGTATTCCCCAGGTTTAATCTGGAAATAATTGCCTGGTTTTCGCTCATCCCCTTGTTCTATGCAATTCAGGAAAAGAGACTGCACCATAGTTTTTATCTAGGATCAATCACCGGTTTTGTATTCTTTTTGGGTCTGATATACTGGGTTTTCATTGCGGTTTCTCGTTATGGCAACCTTAACTATATACTCAGTGTCTTTGTTCTATTGCTTCTTGTATCCTATTTAAGTCTTTTTATTGGCACTTTTGCATTCTTGGTAAGATATATTGAGAGCAGGGTTGGTTTAAAGGAAGTCACTGCAGCCCCTTTTATCTGGGTTTCTTTAGAATATACCAGGTCTTTCCTGTTTACAGGTTTCCCATGGGAGAGTCTGGGTTACTCTCAGTTTTTAATTCTGCCCCTTATTCAGGTCTCTGATATTACCGGGGTCTATGGCATAAGCTTCTTGATTGTCTTAGTAAATGCCCTATTGTTTAATATATCTTACAGCCTATTTTCAAAGAGAGAGAAAGGGTTTTATAAAGAGACTGCTTTAACCTTTCTTCTATTAGTCATAACTTTTACTTACGGATGGTGGCGGCTGTCTGATGTCAGTAAGAAGACTCAAACATTCTCAAATATAAAGGTTGCGCTTATACAGGGCAATATCGATCAGAGCAAGAAATGGGATCCTGCATTTCAGGACAGTACTTTTAAGATATACAGAGACCTGAGTTTTCAGGCTGCTAAGTCCAATCCCAGTCTGATCGTTTGGCCGGAGGCAGCAGCCCCTTTTTTCTTTCAATCTTATGATAAGTATAGAAAGCTGATCATTGATATCTCCAAAGAAACTGATTCATACCTTCTCTTCGGAAGCCCTGCCTATCAGAAAGGTGAGGGGAAAATAGAGTATTTCAACAGTGCCTTTTTAATCTCCCCCGATAACAATGTATTTGGGAGATACGACAAGACCCATTTAGTTCCACTTGGGGAGTATGTCCCCTTTGGTAAGTATCTGTACTTTATTGATAAGATTGTTGAAGGGATCGGCGATTTTTCCTCAGGGAAAAGGATTGCGCCATTGGAATTTCCCATGGGAAGACTCGGTGTTTTTATATGTTATGAGGGCATTTTTCCTGACCTGGTCAGGAAATTCGTCAAAAAAGGGGCAAATATTTTAGTAAATATAACCAATGATGCCTGGTTTGGTGAGACATCCGCTCCATATCAGCATCTTTCTATGGTGACTTTTCGGGCAGTTGAAAACAGGGTCTTTATAGCCAGGGCTGCCAATACAGGCATCAGTTCATTTATCGATGCTACAGGAAAGATAAGATATACAACGGAGATATTTACAAAAGGGTTTCTTGTAGATAGGATTCCCCTAGTTAATATCCATACCTTTTATACAAGATATGGAGACATTTTTGCCAGGATATGTTTGGGGATTACATTAATATTAATGATAATCACGGGGAAAGGATTCAAGGATTCAAGGGGTCAAGGATTCAAGTGAAATGTTAAAAAACTACAGGACGATTTATCTCTAAACGGGACAAATGGGAGGAGAACCAAAAGTGTTAAGCGACGTTCAAGAGAGGTTTAAAGAGTTGGAGAAGAGAATGGATGATCTTCGAGGTCATCTTTGATATAGCCGGGATAAATTTACGTTTAGGGGATATAGAAAAGTTGACGGCAAAACCTGATTTTTGGGATGATAAAGATGCGGCACAACTGATTCTAAAAGAGGGTAAGTCTCTTCATAATCTGGTAAATCAGTGGGAAGACCAGAGAGAAAAACTCGAGGATGCGGGGGTGCTCCTGGAACTTGTGGAAGAGGAGGGTGATGAAGATACT
Source organism: Deltaproteobacteria bacterium CG_4_8_14_3_um_filter_43_13 (assembly GCA_002782605.1). Lineage (GTDB taxonomy): Bacteria > Desulfobacterota > UBA8473 > UBA8473 > UBA8473 > UBA8473. Next base: position 14,394 of record PFIF01000300.1, read on the forward strand.
GTTGCTGAGATCGAAGCAAGCCTTGACAGGATAGAAAAAGAGGCATTGGAGATGGAGGTCAAGCGGATGCTGGGAGGAGAGAATGATTTTAATAACGCTATTGTCAGCATCCATGCCGGGGCTGGTGGTACTGAAGCCCAGGATTGGGCAGAGATGTTAATGAGGATGTATTTACGGTGGGCTGAAAGCAAGGGGCTTAAGACAGAGATTATAGATTACATGGGGGCCGATGAGGCCGGACTAAAGAGTGTAACCTTTACGATGGAGGGAGATTACGCCTACGGTCTTCTGAAGGCAGAGATAGGGATACACAGGCTGGTTAGAATATCACCTTTTGATGCCGGTGGGAGGCGGCATACCTCCTTTGCCTCCGTATTCGTATATCCTGACATTGAAGATGAGTTCGATGTGGAGATAAATGAGGATGATCTGAGAATCGATACATTTCGAGCCAGCGGGGCTGGTGGGCAGCATGTCAATAAAACCGATTCGGCAGTGAGGATTACACACCTCCCAACAGGTATTGTGGTACAGTGTCAGAATTTGAGATCTCAGCATAAGAACAAGGCGATGGCAATGAAGGTTCTTAAATCCAAGCTTTACGAGTTAGAGCTGGAAAAGAGGGCTCTTGAGATGAGTGAACTCCATAGCAATAAGAAGGGGATTGCCTGGGGAAGTCAGATACGTTCCTACATACTGCATCCCTACAGGATGGTCAAGGATCACAGGACAAACAAAGAGATAGGTAATGTAGACGCTGTGTTGGATGGTGGTATCGATCAGTTAATTGAGGCATACTTGCTTTCCAATAATAAGGTAAAACTGAAATAAAGGATTCAAGGATTCAAGGGGTCAAGTGAAATGCTAAAAGACTCGTATCCGTTCACAGTTTACAGTTATCAGTTCACGGTTGGCAAAAATGCTCCAGGCTTTATATAATAACAGCAAGCTTAAGCTTGCTGTTGTGATGCCTGCTGTTGTAATTACTGTGAACTGTGAACCGACAACCGTGAACGGTTACCTGAACTCTTATGGAAGGACTATGGTAAAGGATAGAATACGGATCGGTACCCGTTCAAGCCGGCTTGCATTATGGCAGGCTAATTGGGTAAAGGAGCAATTAGAGAAGAGATACCCAAGTATAAAGTGCAGCTTAGAAAAGATAAAGACCAGAGGGGATAAAATAACGGATGTTCCATTAGCAAAGGTGGGAGGTAAAGGGCTTTTTTTAAAAGAGATTGAAGACGCCCTCTTAAATGGCAAGATAGATATTGCCGTTCATAGCATGAAAGACGTTCCTACCACGCTGCCAGAGGGCTTAATTATAAGGGCAATAACAGAAAGAGAAGATTTTAGGGATGCTCTAATCTCCAGGGATAATATAAAACTCGGAGATTTGCCTCTAAATTCCAGGATAGGAACGAGCAGCTTGAGAAGACAGGCGCAACTTCTGCATTTCTGCAAAAGCTTTCACGTGGTAGCCCTGAGGGGTAATCTGGACACAAGATTAAAAAAATTAAATACCCATCCTTTGGATGCCATTATTGTGGCTGCCGCGGGGTTAAAACGGATGGGTTGGGAGGATAGAATCTCAGAGTATATCCCGCCTGAGATTATGCTTCCGGCTATAGGGCAGGGGGCACTTGGGATTGAAACCAGGGTTGATGATGATAGAAGCAATGAGATTGTAGATTTTCTGAATTCTCCTGATTCGGAAACAACAATTATAGCAGAAAGGACATTCCTGAGAAGGTTAGAGGGAGGCTGTCAGGTTCCGATAGCCGCCCTGTCTGAAATCAATAACCGGGTTTTGACTCTTTGTGGGATAGTGGGCAGTATAGATGGCAGGGTAATATTAAGAGACAGTGTGGAAGGAAACCCTGATAATCCGGCTATATTGGGTGAGAAACTGGCTGAAAAGCTGTTGGACAAAGGGGCAGGGGAGGTTTTCTAAGAGAGATACATCCAGCAGCTTACTAGATGTCCCTCTGTGTCCTCTTTTAGAATAGGGTACTCTTCAGTACACGCGGGCATAATATACTTACACCTCGGTGAAAACCTGCATCCTTTAGGAAGATCTGATAGCCCGGGTACCATTCCCGGTATAACCTCCAATCTTTTTTTGTACGTTCCGCCTCCATTTATTCTTGGCAATGAGGTCATAAGCCCCCTGGTATAGGGGTGTTTGGGGTTTTCGAAAAGGTTGACTACGTTAGAGTATTCTACTATTTTACCGGCATACATTACAGCCACGGACTCCGCTGCCTCTGCGATTACTCCCAAGTCGTGGGTAATGAGTATAATTGACATCCCCATTTCTGCTTTAAGCCGAGTCATCAGATCCATGATTTGGGCCTGGATTGTTACATCGAGGGCGGTAGTCGGTTCGTCAGCAATCATTAATTTTGGCTTACATGATAGAGCCATAGCAATCATTACCCTCTGCCGCATTCCTCCACTCATCTGGTGGGGATATTCCTTTATCCTGCTCTCCGGGGATGGGAAGCCAACCAGTTTTAACATATTCACGGATATATCAATGGCATCTTTTTTTGAAACCCCCTGATGAAGCCTTATAACCTCTGAGATTTGATCTCCGATCTTGAAGACCGGGTTTAGAGAGGTCATGGGCTCCTGAAATATCATGGATATTTTGTTTCCTCTTATCTTACGCATCTCAGCCTCTTTGAGCTTAAAGAGGTCATGGCCTTGAAAAATTGCTTCACCTCCCACAATCTTTCCTGGTGGGTTAGGGATCAATCGCATAATAGAAAGGGCAGTCACACTCTTTCCGCACCCTGATTCTCCTACTAAGCCAAGGGTATCCCCCTCATTCAGATATAAGCTCACCCCGTCAACTGCCCTTACAACCCCTTGGTCTGTGATGAAGTGTGTCTCTAGGTTTATAATATCCAGTAATCTTTTATTCATTTTCTAAAAAACCTTTTTTCTGGAGTTTTTACTCCTATAGCTTAAACTGTTTTTTATGTCAAGGACTTCTGACTGATAGGTCTGAAAGAACATAGTTTTTCAAAGCTTTTGGCTAGAAAAAGGTAAGGTTGGGCTATTATGTTGACATCTTAATGGAATTTTGATACCTTACCTTAAAATTATTGATAGATTAAGTGTTTGTTTGACAAACAAGGGGACGGAGAGCTTTGAAGATTATAGTAAACGACAATAATAAGTAGATAAGATGAAAAATCCTAAATCCGAAACCCTAAATTCTAAACAATATAAAAATCCTAAATTCAAATGTTCTAAACATTTTGGTCATCCGAATTTTGGATTTGTTTAGGATTTATACACAACGTCATAAATAATGCCGCATTTACAAAATCCATTGTAGGGGCGGGCTTTATGCCCGCCCGATAATCGGGAGGGGATAAACCCCTCCCCTACCATGAGCGGTACATATAATACGGCAATTTAATATGTCGTCATATATAGATATTAGAATTTAGAGTTTGATTTATGTCAACTTATTTATGACTTTCAC
>PFIF01000300.1:17905-21088 GCA_002782605.1 Deltaproteobacteria bacterium CG_4_8_14_3_um_filter_43_13
ACTATGATGCCGCAGGGTAAATTTCAAAAAAGGATATGGTTATGCCAAACATTGGCGTGTTTCTTGCTACACACACACTCTCTCTCTCTTATATATATACATAGACATATAGATTTCTCCACCGAAGGTGATTTTACTTTGTATAGAAGACTTTAACCCCAGATGTCAAGTTGTGATGTCTAGGGTTTTTTATTTATCTGGAGGGTATAAGTGAGACAAAAGAGCGAGTCAATACAGACTAAAGAGTACATGGAAAGCATGATAAATAGTCTGGTGGATCCTATGGTGACTACGGATGTAAGAGGGATAATAACCTCCTTCAGGGAAGGGGTGCAAGAATTTTTGGGCTATACGAGCGAAGAGATGATTGGGAAACATATATCGCTATGCTACAAAGATGGTAAAGAAGAGGCAAAAAGGATAATGATGGCATTGGAGAAAGACGGGAAACTGAAGAACTATGAGGCGGTCTTTGTGTCCAAGGATGGGAGGGAAATCCCCTCCCTGCTTTCGGCATCCTTCTTAAGGGATACTGAAGGCAAGATAACAGGTACGCTGGGGATAGCCAAAAACATCTCAGAGATAAAAAGGCTGGAGGACGACTTAAAGGATACAAAGGATTTTCTGGAGAGAATCTTAGAGAGTTCAACGGACGCCATAGTTACCACTGATATAGATGGAAAGATATCCTTTGCAAATAGTGGGACAGAGAGAATGTTCGGTTATGGAAAAGGGGAGGTAATCGGGACCGATATATCCCAGTATTATGCTGGCGGATTGGAGGAGGCAAAAAGGGTCGGTAATATTATCAAGAACGAGGGCAGGTTGCATTATGGAGAATTAGACTTTTTCAAAAAAGACAGGACAATAATCACCCTCAGTATGTCCTATGATCTTTTAAGGGATGACAAGGGTAGAATAATTGGGATAGTAGCAGTAGGTAAAGATATAACAGAAAAGAACAAGATGGAAAAAGAGTTAAAGCAAACAAAAGACTCCCTTGAAAGTCTTATCGAAGGCATCATGGACCCTATGGTGACTACGGACAAAAAGGGGATAGTTACATATGTCAACAACGTGATGATGGAGGTATTTGGTTATAATACAGAGATAATCGGCAAGCACATATCCATTGTTTATTCTGGTGGGATGGAGGAGGCAAAGAGGCTAATGGGGTTACTGAAGGAGGGATGCGCTGTACGTAATTATGAGACGCAATTTATAAGAAAGGATGGCAGCCTGTTTTCTGCCATTGCTTCCATATCTTTGCTGAGTGATAAAAGTGGAGAAGTTATAGGAACGATTGGGATATGCAAAGACATAACGGAAAGGAAGAGATTGGAAGACGAGTTGAGGAGTACAAAGAGTTTTCTGGAGAGTATCGTTGAGGGTTCAATAGACGGGATTACTACACTGGATAACAAAGGTAATATTACTTTCGTTAGTAAAGGGACAGAGGAGATGTTGGGTTATAAGAGGGAAGATATCCTGGGCACTCATATATCGGGGTATTATCTTGGGGGGATGGAGGAGACAAAGAAGATAATGGGGCTGGTACGTAAAGAAGGGAATTTGAGGAATTACGAGACAGCCCTTATAGTAGGGGATGGTCGCATCGTGCCCATAAGTGTTTCTGTATCACTTTTACGGGATGATAAAGGTGAAATTGTAGGGACTCTGGGGATTTATAAGGACATAACAGAGAGGAAGATATTGGAGGAGGAATTAAAAAAGACAAAGGATTTTTTAGAGAGTGTTATTGAGGGGTCTATTGATGGTATTAGTGTATTAGACAAATATGGTAGAATTACCTTCAGTGGTAAAGGGGCAGAGGAAATGCTGGGTTATAAGAGGGAAGATATCCTGGGCACTCATATATCGGGGTATTATGTTGGGGGGATGGAGGAGGCAAAAAAGATAATGATGTCGTTACGCAAAGAAGGGAGGCTAAGGAATTACGAGGCAGCCCTTAAAGCAGCGGGTGGTCGCATTGTGCCCATAAGTGTTTCTATCTCATTTTTACGAGATGATAAAGGAGAAATTATAGGCAGCCTTGGAATTTATAAAGACATCACTGAAAATAAAAGGCTGCAAAAAGAATTAGAAAAGCTCTCAATAACAGATAACTTAACAGGGCTCTATAACCAGAGGCATTTCTATAATGAATTAAAGAGAGAGACAGAAAGGTCTAAGCGGCTAAACCATCCCCTTTCCCTGTTATTGTTCGATGTGGACAGATTTAAATATTACAATGATACGTATGGCCATTTAGGAGGTGATAAAGTTTTATGTGAGGTAGGAGAGATAGTTTCTAAGAGTATCCGTGTAAATGTTGATTCAGGATACAGATATGGCGGAGATGAATTTGTGGTTATTTTGCCAGAGACCGGTACAGATCAGGCATTCGCAGTTGCTGAAAGGATAAGCACGTCCTTTAATAATACTGGATTGGTTGATGTTACTCTTAGTATAGGTTTGATAAAATACCGCATAGAATATGACTTGGAAACATTCGTTAGACATGCGGATAAGGCGATGTACACTGCGAAACAATCAGGGGGCGATAGAATTATTGTCCATGAGTAGGGGTATCAGTTAACAGTTTGCAGTTTGCAGTTAACAGTTGGCAAAAATGCTTCAAGCTTTGTATAATAACAGCAAGCTTAAGCTTGCTGTTGTGATGCTTGCTGTTGTGATGCCTGCTGTTGTAATTACCGTAAACTGTTAACTGTAAACCGTGAACGGTTACGTGTAGTCATGTATATGTTTAACAATGGACTCTATCCCCGAATCTGCCCTGAAGACCTCACTTACACCGAGTTCTTTAAGAATGGGAATATCCTGTTTTGGGATTACCCCTCCAAGTATTATAAGAATATCATCCAGCTTTTTCTCATTAAGAAGGTCTATTATGCTTTTAGTGTGGGTAATGTGCCCGCCAGCTAAGAAGCTTAGCCCAATAACGTCCACATCTTCTTCCTCAGCAGTTTTGACAACCGTGTGGGGCGTTTGAAGAGTGCCTGTGTAGACTACTTCCATTCCTTTATCCCTCAACATCTGACTTATCACCCTGGCTCCCCTATCGTGACCATCTAAACCAACCTTGGCAATTAAGACCTTTATCTTTTTCTTTGAATTCATAGCGATTATTTGCTCCTCAATTCGTAATTCGTAAATCGTAAT
>PFIF01000258.1:0-1015 GCA_002782605.1 Deltaproteobacteria bacterium CG_4_8_14_3_um_filter_43_13
TGACATCCTGGCGGCTGCCGGTCTTGTTTAAAAGATTCTTCGTAACTGCGAAGAACGATAGGCTGTAGGAGGGAAATTATGTGTGACTAACAGCCTTCAGCCTAAACACCTAAGTAGTTACAGAGAGAGCATTATGCCCGACGAATCCGAATTGCAGATACTGACCCAACGGGCGGAAAAACCCAATTTTCTGACCCGGACCAGGTTCGATGAACTCAACCTTCTCCCAGAGGTTCTGGCCGGCCTGCAAGACGCAGGTTTAACTTACTGTACCCCGATTCAGGCTCATGTCCTGCCCGTATCTCTGACCGGCCGAGATGTAGCCGGTCAGGCCCAGACTGGTACCGGCAAGACGGCAGTCTTTCTGGTGACCGTCTTCACCAAGCTTTTGGCTCTGCCTAAGCGAAAAAACAACCTGCCTTCAGCTCTTATCGTTGCTCCCACCCGGGAACTGGCACTCCAGATATACGAGGATGCAAGAATACTAGGACGTCACACAGGTTTAACTCTGGCGCAGGTGGTTGGAGGCATTGACTATCAGAAGCAGGCTGAGACACTCCGTCAAGGAGCAGATATCGTCATCTGTACCCCCGGCCGGATCATAGATTATTTAAAGCAGGGCATCTTCAAAACCACCGGCATTAAAGTCGTAGTCATAGATGAGGCGGACCGCCTCTTTGACCTTGGTTTCACCAGAGACATGCGCTACATACTACGTAACCTTCCCCATTATGAGAAAAGACAGTCCATGCTCTTCTCCGCCACCCTCTCCTACCGCGTAATGGAACTGACCTATGATTACACGAACCTGCCCGAGTTCATCTCCGTTACACCGGAAGAGGTGACTGTGGAAGGGATTGAACAGTTCCTTTTCCACGTTGGCAAAAAGGAGAAACTCCCTTTACTCCTGGGTTTGCTAAAGAGGGAGGACTTGAACCAGGTACTTATCTTTGTCAATACCAAGGCCGGAGTGGAGTGGCTCACCCGGAAACTCAAGGGCAACGGGTGGCCGGCC
>PFIF01000258.1:1268-3604 GCA_002782605.1 Deltaproteobacteria bacterium CG_4_8_14_3_um_filter_43_13
TTTCAATGGATGGAGGAAGGCCGAGAAAAAGCCCCCCGCATGAACACAGCCGTGGCAGAGACTGGGAGAAGAAGAGACCTGTCCGACCTGCCCACCGAAAGACACAAAAGAAGAGTGAAGCCAGTTTCCAACCCAGCGGCGTGTCTGAATTGCCACCTGTGCCAAAATCCGTTGCCGATTCCAAATCGCCGACAGCCCAAAACGAACTTCCCAAGAAAAAGAAACGCCGCCGCAGAAAAAAGACCCCAACCCAGATGGGTGGAAATCCCGAATCGATAAATGGTCAAGGTTAGCCATTCTCCAACCGATTCCTCACCAACTTCACTACCGCCTAATAGACTGCATCCCGCTCGCCATGGGTGAGGTTAGGGATGTCGGTTATTTTCATCCTGTTAATTCGTGTAATTTTCATCAGATTCCCAGTTCAAAGGGTTGGTCATTATATATTCCTGTATTTTATTCAATTCCGTTTCATTGCGGATTATATGTTCGTAGTAATTGCGTTGCCATAATTTGCCATTAAAACGGGGACATCCATATTGTTTAACGCAGGCAATATATTCATTTGTGGTCATGGTTTTCAACCAATCCATAATATTACCCAATGTTGTTGTAGGGGCAAACCCTATGTGGTTGCCCTTTCTTGAGGGCAGGGGCAAGCCCTGCCCCTACATTGTGGTTGTCCTCTTGGGTAAGGGCAAGCCTTACCCCTACATTTTAAATGACATGGATTTTGCCTTTTTCAACCGATTCCTTACCAACCTCTATTCCTGCAGCATGTCGTTCAATTTTGCTTCCCATTCATCTTCGGCGAGCACTTCGAACCGTAAAACTTTGTTTTTTACCGCAAGCCCCAATTCCGACCGGCTCCTCGCCTTGGCCTCCTTGTTGCACAGCGAAAACATTTCCATTTTGTAATCCGTATCCGGGCTTCCCATCAAATGAAGGCCCTTTGTTTCAACCACATACACCTGTTCATAATCGTCCTCATTTTCTGAAGAGGTTGAAGTAAATATGAAGTCGGGATAGATTTTATGCTTTCGCCAGCCCTGAATGGCATAGTCACGCCTGGATCGGTTCCTGTACCAGAAAAAAAGCCTTTTCTGCCCTTCAAGATACCATGCCACGGCCTTTTCAGTTTCGTTGAACTCTTCTTCAGGAACGAATTCAAAAAGGCTCAGTTGAAGTGGCCGGCCATCTTTTCGATTCAGTGTTCTGGCGGCGGGTTTGACGGAAATCGATTTAGGGAAAGTAAAGTCAAATTTTTCTCCGATCACCAGGAATCTCATCCGGTCTGAAGCAAGCATTTGCCTGAAAATGTTCTCAGCTAACCGGTCTTTTTCCCGGTCAAGCTGTTTTCTTAATTCTTCGATGATAAATACAAAATTGTCGGCAATCATCTTGCGATCATATTTTCCTGCCAGATGGATAAGCGTCGCCTGGGCAAATTCATGGGCTACCCAGGGATTTGGCACAATATCGCAGATCTGACGGGTCATAAAAACCGGATCAACACGAATGCCGCCTTCCTTCAGCTTTATCGCCCCTTTCTCCTCGATTACTCTTTTAATATCCTCTGAAAGCGTGGCAATGTGCTCAATATCCTTTTCTTCAGACATGGAAAGTGTAAGCGAACGGACGGGCTCAAGATCAACATGATCCCAGGGTATTTGGGCTGCGATGTCCATCTCGTAATTGACGGGTTTCCAGCTCCTGTTGCGCCGTACCATAAAGACCGGCAGAATAGCGCTGCTTGCCGATTTTTTGAAACGGTCCCGGATTTTTATTAAACGATCCGGCTGCTCTCCGGCTTCTTCCAGGTCGGCAACTATTTGGCCTTTCAGGTCTCCGAGACCTTCCCTGCTAAAGCCATCTCTTATGCTTGTCAACAGCGCATTTGCGCTCTGTTTAAAGCAAAACACATAACTTTCATCAAGCTCTACGATCCGCGTCTTGCGGGCACCGGGCTGGCGAAGTATGCGTCCCACAAGTTGTGTCAGGGCATTCTTCGAAGCGGGATTTGTCAGGATAACCAGGACATAGGCAAACGCACAGTCCCAGCCCTCCTGTAGCGCCTGTTTTGTAATGATATAACGAATTTTACAATCTCGATCCATCAAACCGCCGACATCATCAACCTCTTTCAGTTCGTCCTTTTCGCTTGTCTTGACAGCCACTTCGTCAGCGGGAATCCCAACCGTCTTTATGAGGTGTTCCCGAACATCCTCAGAATGGATATAACGAGTTCCCCTCTGCTCCTTACCCGTCCTTTCAGCCTGAATAACACAGATTGGGCGAATGTTGACGCCGGAGTTGGCTTCATACTCCCGGGCCTT
>PFIF01000224.1:0-11430 GCA_002782605.1 Deltaproteobacteria bacterium CG_4_8_14_3_um_filter_43_13
CATTTTCTTCAAACTCACCGGATTCGTGCGAGATTGACTTTTTCTACAGACTCCACGAGGTGTTGCATGGCACGTTACAAACCTTATTCCTACGAACAAGGTAAATTCATCCCTATCTTTTTCGAGAAACAGATTCTACCAGGCACATTTGAATATTCTTTGAATCATCTGATCGACAACGAGCTTGATCTATCAGTATTTGACGAGCGGTTTCAGAACGATAAGACCGGGGCGCCTGCCTATGATCCGCGCATATTGCTGAAGATCGTTCTCTTTGCGTATTCCCGGGGGATCATTTCTAGCAGGAGGATTGCCCAGTGTTGTGAGGAGAACATCATCTTCATGGCCTTGAGCGCCGATACCATGCCACATTTCACTACCATTGCAGATTTTATAGCCACCATGGACAAGGAGATCGTTCATCTTTTTCGTGATGTGTTATTGGTATGCGATGACTTGGGTTTGATCGGCAAAGAGATGTTTGCCATCGATGGATGCAAGCTGCCTTCCAACGCGTCTAAAGAATGGAGTGGAACCAGGTCTGAGTTTGAGAAGAAGGCCGCCAAGATGGAGACAGCCATAGGCATGATATTGGAGAAGCATCGGGAGCAGGATCAAAACCAGACAAACATACAAAACATAAATCGTGAGAAAAAGTTTGTGGAGACCCTTGGCAAGAGGATTTCCAAGATTAGGGAGTGGTTGAACAACAACGATGACAAACCTGGCAAGACAGGTAAACCGAGAAAGAGCAACATCACGGACAACGAGTCTGCCAAGATGAAGACCTCCCGCGGAGTTATTCAGGGGTATGATGGAGTGACGGCAGTGGACGGGAAGCATCAGGTTATAGTTCATGCCGAGGCATTTGGGGAAGCGCAAGAACACGACTTATTGAAACCTATGGTCGAAGGAGTGCGGGAGAACTTTCATGCCATTGATAAAGAAGGAGACATTTTCAAAACCACCCAGCTTACAGCAGACAGTGGGTTTCATACAGAAAAGAACATGGAGATGCTATTTACCGGGGGGATAGACGCCTATGTAGCGGATACACATTTCAGGAAGCGCGATCCCAGGTTTGCCAATTATGAGCGTTACAAAGAAGGCAGCAGGAAGGAACGAGCTGGTCGGAAGGGGCACACTCCACTTTTTAGTACCAAAGACTTCATCTTTGACAAAGAGTTGCGTTATTGTTTATGCCCGGCTGGTAAACGACTCTACCGCAGTGGCGCCAACGTTGTAGTGAAGAACTTTCGGGCATACAAGTTTAAGGGACCCAAGTCGGCATGCCTTCCATGTGCCCTTCGTTCCCAATGCCTGCGGTATCCGGAGCGTACAGAGATACGGCAGGTTGCTTATTTTGTGGGAAGGTCGGCAAAAGGCGAGATTACCTTTACAGAGAGGATGAAGCGGAAGATTGACTCTGCTTCAGGTAAAGTTCTTTACGGGATGCGGCTGGCAATAAGTGAGCCTCCATTTGCCCATATCGCATCAGCTATCGGGCTTAACCGTTTCACGTTACGGGGTAAAAGGAAAGTAAACACGCAGTGGAATCTGTTCTGTATTGTTCACAATGTGAAGAAGATACACCGATATGGTTTGGGATTTGCCTGATATACCCAAAGGATGGAGACCGGATAAAGCTGGGATGAAGCTGAACAAAGCAACGCCACCCGATATCTTCACAGATTGAAGGAAGGGCAATAATGCTCCACCGGAAAAATGCATCGTCTGTGCTAAGTTAAAAGTCTGAAAAAAATCGGTCTTGGTCGGAAACTACTCCCCTGTAAAAGGACTTTTTCTACAGACTCGTTAGCCCACCAAGGAGGACACAATGACAATACCTACGTGGATATCCTCACTCGTAAACGATGCTGTGATAAATGCAGGCGGAGAGACTATCCTGAAGGCTCTGCAGGGAATTATTGAGTATTTTAGACAAGGCAGATTCGACGGCATATACACGAGCGCGGAGGATTTCTGGTATAGAGGTGTCGAGCACGAAGGGCTGTCAGACGGTGCTAAAGTGCGCGTGACGGGCCTTCTCTCCCCGTTTGCTCCCTATATGCCCAGCAATCCGCGCGCCAAACCAGGATACAGTGCCCAAGGCTGGAGCGACTTCAGCCAGCAGCTATCTGATTTTCTGCGTGTGAAATACCCGTCCTCACCTGCAGATCCACTGAGTGCTAGTGGATATGACGTTCTCGACGTCTTTGTTTGGGGCGATCTCGTCTATCGACCACGGCAATCGCTGGCGGGGCGAAAGCTATACGCAGGGCTGTATAATCAATACGGAAAGTCCTTCGAATGCGTGCCTGTATTCCTCGATGAAAATATCAAGAATCAGCGCTCAGCACTCGACGAGATCGGGTGGCCAAAGAATGTGGGAGCCCTTGTTGAACTCAGTGGTGAGATACGCCGGATGTCTAGCTACTACGCCACGATAGGACTGGCCAAACCCTTTGAGCGTCCTGGAGTGCCTTGCTATTGCATCGAAGCTTCATCGATTCGCGTTCTCCCCCCTACGACGAGCGTCTTGTATCTGACCTCATGGTGCTCTTTCGGCAGCGTAGAGCGCCGGAATATGGTCACGGAATTTTTCGATGCCAAGAATTCAAATGAGCGGAAAGGAGGCCTTGATCGCCTTCGTTCAAGGACGCCAAGGAAGAATGTCTACTTCTACTACGATTCTCTAGACCATCCCTACGATCGATATCCCAAAGGTAATGAGGATCTGGATGACCGCCTGAGGAAGGGATGATTGAGGCAGCGCGACCATGATGAGAAATCGGGCTAACGAAGGCGTGCAGCGGGACGCATGATGTTGGGGCATAAGAAGCTGTCCACGTAAGGCCCACTCTCACGACAGATGTGATAGCTACGGAGACCAATACCATGCAACGGAACTGCTATGTGCTGATGCCATTCGCGCCAGAATTCGATGCAGTCTACGAGGTGATCCTAGGGGCCGCGCGAGACTCAGACTTTGACTGCGCCAGAGCAGACAAGAAGAAGGATCTCGGGCTCATAACCCAAGGGATTATGATGGACATCCTCTTGGCTGACATTGTTGTTGCGGATATCTCAGGTTTCAACCCAAACGTTCTTTACGAACTTGGAATAGCCCACACATTAGGCAAACCAACTCTGCTAATCTCCCAAGAACTATCCTCTGGAGGAAGACTCCCGTTCGACATTACCCACATGGCAACGATTCCTTATACCAGACCAGTTACCGTCGGGGACGCTCACGCAAGAGAATTGAATATCTCCATTCAACGCTATTTCAGTGAGAGCCGAATCCACCACAACCCAGTGTCCATTACCTTTGCTGCCGAACGGTTGTCCTTGGCAAATCACTTCGGCTTCGGGTTTCTCTGGGGCTTCGCGAGGACACTTGAAGAATCTCGCCGGGCGCACGATGCCTGGGTTGTTTCGACTAAATTATACTGGGAGCGCCTCAACGCACAGTTCTACCGGAGTATCCTCGAAGAACGTATTCTACTAGGCAAGCGTAAGGAACTCGTGCTGCTCCCTGACACCGAAGAGAATCGGTATCGTAAGAATACCGTCATGGAGCGATACGAAACAGTCAACCCAAAAGTTGAGGAGTTCCTTAAGATTCTGCTTATTTCCGATTCAAGGGCATTCGCGTTTCTACCTACAGAGATCTCTATCTATGATGCCGGAACACATGATGTCCGAGCTATCATACTTGAGCCTATGGCTGTCGAGGGCATGGACCACGAGAACGACACACGTATTGCCGCAGCGCTGAATTCTAACAACACGCGTGACCTGCGCCTTCATAATCTGCGCGAGTCAACGTTCGACCTAGCTCTACCCAAGTTTGTCGCGGAACAGATGTGCGTCGCATTCAAACGTGTGTGGAATGAGGAGTGCATACATAGGGATATGAAGCAATGGTTACTGTGAGAGATCAGAGTGACACTTTCATCGAGTGTCTGACGATCGGTGCTCGCGGGGACCGCACGGGCGTATTTACGGTAGCTTCCATTCTCAAAGGAGCGGTCATCGTGAAGATGCAGGGCGACCTGCTCGCGTCCCCTAACGAGTATAGTATCCAGATAGATACGCACAAGCATCTCGGTAAGGGCGGATTGATTGACGATGAGATGAACCATTCCTGTGACGCAAATGCGAAGATCGAGTTTACCGATCTTACAATCCGAGCTAAGCGACAGATCACGCCAGGCGAAGAGGTGTGCATCAACTATTGCGCCACGGAAGACAATCTAGCCAACATTTTCCGGTGTGATTGCGGAAGCGCGCACTGCTATGGTATTGTGACGGGTTGCCAATACCTTTCCAGAGAACAAAGAGACTCGATAAAGGATGAACTGAGTCCCTATCTCAAGCGAAAATACTACGTTAAGGAGTCCCCAAACTCAGGGGGCGATGTGAACGATGACGAAGGGGAGCCCCAACAAGGCGATCAAGCGGAACACCAATAGCTGGCCGCTTCGGGGTCCGCTTATCGCTGCCGTTCACAAAAATGGGAGGTGAATCTCATGAGCAGTAAAGAAATACTTAAACAAGCATTAAAATTAAAACCAGACGAAAGGTTTATGGTGGTCGAAGGGATCATAAAGAGCCTTGATGAGCCAGACAGATCGCTGGATGCGATATGGGCAGAAGAAGCAGAAAAGAGGCTCAATGCCTATCGTGCAGGAAATCTGGGAGGAATCCCTATGGAGGAAATCTTCAAGGAAGAATAATGAAGGTCATTTTTTCGAAATATGCCAAGCAAGAACTTGATGACGCAACTCAACATACAGTTTCTCTTAACATGGAACTGCGCCCACCTGGCAAACGCCGAAATCTTAATCGGAATTAAATCAGTTTGCAAATCAAAAGAAAAAGGCGCTAATAGTTTATGTTCCATTAAGTGTGAGGTAGTGCTATAGCCTCACACAGATACCCTTTTCTCTCAGGTATTCCTTTGCCTCACGAATAGTATATTCTCTATAATGGAAGATGGAAGCAGCTAAAACGGCATCGGCATTCCCACCCATAAGGGCATCATATAGGTGTTCCAGGGTGCCTGCCCCTCCAGAGGCTATTACCGGAATGTCTATAAGGTCAGAGACATTCCTAGTTAGTTTAATATCATAACCATTCTTCGTGCCATCACAATCCATACTGGTAAGCAGTATCTCTCCTGCCCCCATCCCCTCCATTTTTTTTACCCATTCCAGTGCATCTATCCCTGTTTGCCTTCTGCCGCCATGGGTATATACTTCCCATCCCCCATTTCCCGTCCTCTTTGCATCTACTGCTACAACAATGCACTGGCTTCCAAACATTTCAGCTGCCTCTCTTACAAAGCCCGGGTTATTCACAGCAGCGGTATTTATAGAGACTTTGTCTGCACCGGCATTGAGCAGATTGCGGATATCCTCAAGATTCCTGATTCCGCCACCAACGGTAAGGGGCATAAATACCTCTTCTGCTGTCCTTTCCACTACAGTGAGTATTATATCTCGCTTCTCATGAGAGGCGGTGATATCCAGGAAAGTGAGTTCATCTGCTCCTTGCTGGTCATACACCCTGGCATTTTCAACAGGGTCACCTGCATCTCTGAGACTAATGAAGTTTATCCCTTTAACTACACGGCCATCCTTGACATCCAGACAGGGTATTATCCTTTTAGCTAACATCTGTAACTTCTTATCCTCTTATCCCGTAAGCCGTAAATCGTAAATCGTAAATCGGGCTTTTATTTTTATTCCAATTACGATTCACGATTCACGACTCACGGGTTAATCTTATCGCATCTTCCAGTCTAAGGGAGTTTGTATAGATTGCCCTTCCAACTATGACCCCAGAAACCCCGTATTCTTCTATCTTCATAATATCTTCAATATCACTGATGGTATTCACTCCACCTGATGCTATAACGGGAACGGTCACAGATTGAGCCAGCTTCTTTGTGTTCTCTATATTTGGGCCTGTCTGCATTCCATCCCTTTTAATATCAGTAAAAATAAAGGCTGCAACACCAAGGCCTTCTATTTCTTTTGCTGCATCTACTGCCCTCTTTTCAGTAACCTCAGTCCAACCCCTGATAGCAACCCTTCCGTCCTTTGCATCAATACCAACCAGGATTCTCCCCGGGTACAGTTGACAGGCCTGTTTTATCAAATCGGGGGCTTCAATGGCTATCGTCCCCATGATAACCCTGCTTACACCAATTGAGATGTACTGGTTAATGGTAGCCAGGTCTCTTATCCCACCGCCAAGCTGGATGGGAACGTTTATTGATTTGACTATCTTCTCTATAATTCCTTTGTTTTTGGGACTGCCTGCAATGGATCCGTCCAGATCTACAATATGTATTAATTCAGCCCCTTTATCCTCCCATCTCATAGCTGTCTCAGCAGGATCATTGGAAAAGACAGTGACTTTATCCATATGGCCCTGAATAAGGCGAACGCATTTTCCCTCTTTTAAATCAATGGCCGGTATAATAATCATAAAATTTAACCCATGCTACTTTCTTCTTAATCCGGGGAATTTTTTCAACACCTCTTCAACACCCTGTTCAGCCAGCTCATCCGCAGTTAACCACTTGCTTCCTATTTTGAGAAAAGCATATAGTTTGAGCACATTTTCACTGAGAGATTTTTGGGTTTCGTCAAAGGAGCCTTCCCAGATACTGTTATCCTCTTTTAGACTGATGAGGTGCACCTCGAATGCTAATGATGCCGGCCTATTAACGGAATAAGCGTATCCTTCGCGCTCTCGGTAACGAAATACAAAACCTGCTAAAACCGCATCTGCATTGAGTTCTTTTCCGACCTGGACCGCCATCTTAAGATGGGATGCTTTTAAATCGTCATATAGCGTCTTAGAGATAGCTCCTCCTGCTTGATCTATGGGCAATACTCTATAAACCTCTAAGGCATTCAGCTTCTGATAGAAGAGTTGGGTTAGTCTTTTTTCAGCATTTGGTATAATCTCGCCACTTTTAAATAAGTTTCCACATATCGGGCAACTAACAATTCCCCCTTTTTTTGTTTCTTGTAGTATTGTTTGAAATGGTATTATGGCAATTGTATTAATGCCAGGTATCTTTTCAACAGCAGGTTGAGGAGACTTGGCAGCGCTCAATTGTGCACACCCCATCATTGTAAGGCTTGCCAAGATAACCATTAATTTTATGAAAGGCGATATACACCTTTTGTTTATGTCCATCCTGCCCATTTCAACGTTAGGAAAGCACACGCGAACCCCTCTATTTTGATGAACTCGTAAAAAGTCACTATTCCCTCCCCTGGTGGGAGGGAACAAAAGGGAGGGGGATTCTAACACATAGAAATCACTGTGTATATCTACCCTCACCCCCGCCCTCTCCCATCAAGGGAGAGGGAGTTTTGACTTTTTATGAGGTTGTCTATTTTAATTCACTGAAGTTTTTCAAAATTCGTAACCCTAATTTCTGGCTCTTTTCTGGGTGGAACTGCATGGCAATGATGTTGTCCTTCCAGATGCTGGATGTGAACTCGATTCCATAAGTTGTTGTGGTTGATACTATATTCTCATCTTCGGGGACAACATAGAACGAATGAACAAAATACAGATATGAACCGTCATCTATGTGTTCATAAACAGGGGCCCTTTTTCTGAACTTCAAAGAATTCCACCCCATGTGGGGGACCTTTAATTTTGCCCTGGGCATTGGGTTATCACTGTCAGTACCTGTAAGATTGGTTGGGAAGCGTATCACTCTTCCTTTGATGATATTCAACCCCTTTGGGTTACCAAACTCTTCGCTTTCTGTGAATAAAATCTGCAGACCCAGACATATCCCCAGAAAAGGTTTGCCTGCTTCGATAGATCTGTATATAGAATCCACAAGGCCTAGCTTTTCCAGATTGTTCATGCATTTTGCAAATGCTCCCACACCCGGCAATATCACTGAAGAGGCATCTAATATCTGCATTGGAGTATTGGCTATAATTGCCCTGCTGCCAATCTTTTCCAATGCCTTTTGGACACTTCTAAGGTTTCCCATTCCATAATCTATTACAGCAATCAACCTTTTCATCATCTACAGCTTGCCCTTTGTGGACATTACCCCTTTTATTCTCCTGTCAATGGTGGTGGCTTTATCTAGTGCCCGGCCAAAGGCCTTAAAGACAGCTTCAATTGTATGATGGGTGTCCTTACCATACATAACATTGATATGTAATGTTATTCCGGCGCTGCTGCTGAATGCCCTGAAAAATTCCCATATCAATTCTGTGTCAAATTCACCTGTTTTACCCTTCTTCAGTTTACTGTTATAGACCAGGAAAGGCCTGTCCGAGATATCCAGTACAACTGATGCCATAGCTTCAACCATAGGCACCGATGCTTCACCGTATCTTACTATTCCATCCTTCTTTCCCAATGCCTGTTTAAATCCTTCACCCAGGCATATGCCGACATCCTCTACGGTGTGATGTAAATCTACATTGGTATCACCGCTGGCCTTAATCTTTAAATCAAAGAAACCATGTTTGGCCATCAAAGACAGCATATGGTCCATAAAGGGGACAGAGGTATTCACATCATATTGCCCCGAACCATCGATGTTTAAATCTATTTTAATGTCCGTCTCTGAAGTTTTCCTTTCAATCTTCGCTTTTCTTTTCATTTTAAAATACTCCCTTGACAGGCGAGATGCCTGTTCTACTTAGGTTTTTAGGTTGAAGACCGAAAACTGAAGTATCCTAAAAGCCTTCCGCCTTCAGTTTATCTACCTGAGTAGTTACATTAAAAGTAGAATATCAACGCCCTATTGGCATGTCAAGAAATTTATATTTGTGATGAAAGGAATACAGAATATAGGAATCAGGTTGGGTGTCTATTAATATATTGAGGTACCTTAATTATTCTGTTATTATATCAATAAAAGATCATATTGGGTTTCCAGGAGTCTTAAATGGCTATTCATATAATTATCGACGGATACAATTTGATTAAGCAATCACCTGTTTTAAGCAGATTGGATCACATGGATATAGAGAAAGGGCGAAATGAGTTAATCAGCAGACTGGCTGCCTACAAGAAGGTAAGGAAACACGGGATTACTGTAGTTTTTGACGGCTGTAAGGGGGGTGGTATCAGACAGGAGAGAACCAGGGATAAAGGGATAGATATTGTCTTTTCCAAAAAAGGCGAAGAGGCCGATGAAGTGATAAAGAGGGTTGTTAAGGTTGCAAGGGAAAAGATGGTTGTGGTAACCTCTGACCGTCAAATAGTCGATTTTTCTGAAAGACAGGGGGCCTCTGTTATACCTTCTGGTGAGTTTGAGATGAGGATGGAGATGGCGATTTTTGCCAAAGAGAAGAGGTATGATGACGAGCCTGATGATGAGCCCGTTAATGAGGTTATTCACACTCAAAAGAAAGGGCCGTCAAAAAAGCTTCCTAAGTCCCAGCGCAGAGCTATGATAAAGATCAAAAAACTCTAGGAAGAACTAAGTAGTTCTTAAGATAATACCTTTTCTTTAAGGGGAGCTACTATATCCTCTGCCTCTTTTACTATCCGGTCAATGAGTTCTTTACAGGTTGGTATGTCAGTAATGAGCCCGGCAACCTGTCCGCACGCAATGGAACCCTCATCCAGGTCGCCTTCAACAAAGGCCTTCCTGAATCTGCCTCTGGCATGCTGCATCATCTCCCAGGGAGAAACGTTTCGTTCTTTCATGTCCAGAAGGTCTTCGGCAAATTTGTTCCTCAGAACCCTGCATCGTATACCAGTTAAGTTGTCTGTAACCACGGTATCTTCCTCACTGGAGCTGACTATCCACTCCTTTGCATGAAGGAGGATAGGACACTCCTGAGTGGTTATGAACCTGCTTCCCATGGAAATCCCCTCAGCACCCAGTGCCAGGGCGGCAACAAGCCCCCTCCCATTCCCAAATCCACCGGCAGCCACTACAGGTATCTTTACCCTTTCGGCAACCATTGGTACCAGTATGGAACTGGCAACAAAGCCTGTATGTCCTCCACCCTCGGTTCCCTGAACAATAACGGCGTCGGCACCATCCTGCTCTGCTTTAACGGCATGTCTGACTGCCCCCATAGTGGGAAGGTTTATTATATTGTGGGGTTTTGTCTTTTTTATAATTCTCCTGGGATTTCCCTTGCCGTAGCTGACCACCGGCACCTTCTCTTCTATGATGACGTCTAAAAGCTCTTCCAGCAGTGGATTCTCTGGCATAAAATTCACCGCAAAAGGTTTTTGGGTAAGTTCCTTTACCTTTCTTATGTTTTCTCTGAGTTCATCGGGTACCATAAAGGATGAACCCAGTATTCCAAGACCCCCTGCATTTGAAACCGCAGCAACCAGTGGAGGAAGAGAAACCCATGCCATGGCCCCTTGTATTATAGGATATTCTATTCCTAATAGTTCTGTGATCCTTGTTTTCATTTAAACCTCCTGAGCTTTTTCTGCTATGGGTTACCTCCGCCTCTTATATTTCCCCATCAACTGGGCTTCCGCAAGAACATGCCCTTTCATCGCTTGCAGTACCTGTGCCTTTGTGGCTCCCGGTTTGACATCCAGTACAGTATCAAGAGCGTATAGTTTGAAATAATATCTGTGAGTGCCACTCGAGGGACAGGGGCCGCCGTACCCGATTCTCGGCCAGCTATTGCTGCCTTGTGTCGGCCCATCTTTGAATTCCTTTTCAGGCTTCACATCCTCATCGAGTTTATTCATATTCGGAGGAATGTTGTAGGCAACCCAGTGTACCCAAGTTCCCATAGGTGCGTCAGGATCATCACTGATAAGAGCAAAACTTTTTGTACCGGCAGGAACATTTTTCCACTCAAGCGGTGGTGAAATATCTTGTCCATCACAGGTGTATTTTGCCGGTATCATACTGCCTTCCGTAAAAGCAGAACTTGTGATTTGCATCTTTCTTCCTCCTTTCTTTTCTGAGAAAGCGTTATGATGTAACCCCCAGAAAACCAAGACAACTGTTAAGATAATGATTGAGCAAATATTTTTCTTCATCATGTCTATGCATCTCCTGCTTCTAAGGTGTGTCTGACATTACCTTACGGATCGCCCTCCATGCACTTCAGAATGCCCTCTGTGCTTTTACCAGTTCCCGATGTAAATCTTAACCAGCTCCTTATTATCTTTTGAGTTATCAATTTCTATTTTTTGCATATGCATAATGCGGCAGTTAAGCCGTGCCCCGAAGGGGCATCGGTCTTGAACTCCTTGTTCTCCCTGAGCGGAGCGAAGGGAAACAGGAGTTCCGGCTTAACTGCCGCATTCTCCCTGAGCGGAGCGAGGGGAGAACACTAAGGCTCACCTGCCGGGATGGAGCGCAGCGGAATTCCGGTCAGGTGCAGCCGCTTGTTCGGCAATTTGTTTCCTCTGTCGTCGGCGGACAAGCCTTTT
>PFIF01000224.1:11443-12019 GCA_002782605.1 Deltaproteobacteria bacterium CG_4_8_14_3_um_filter_43_13
TTCCGCCAATCGTTCCCGCGTCTTTCTAACTTCTTCAACTATTGGATCATCATACATAGCGTTATACCCCCATTAATTCTTCTGGAGTGCAGATCACCGGCATGCTAAATCCTTTTGCATTGCAGATTACTGATACGCTTCGAATGATTTGTGCGTTTGCCAAGTGCCTGCAATTCCATGTCAAAAGATAATCGATATCGTTCACTGCGGCAACAGCTATGTGTGCTGCGTCGCGAACGGCTTTTTGGGGAATGGCTTCCGCCTCAATAATTGCCTCTGCCAAGTGCTCCGCTTCAACTGACGCTTCCAAAACCGGAAGATCGCCAATTTCTTTCATCCTTTTCTCAGCCGCCTCATTATCACCGGCCTGTATTTCATCAATTACAACCTGCGAAATGAAACACTCGAATTCCTGTCGTCGAGAAGCCCACCATTCGTCCGTTGTCTGCTGGTGGGCAGCTACCAGAATGTCACGGCTAGGTCGAGAGACCAAATAACTGATAACAGTTGTCTCGATGTAGACCGACTCCATCATATCATCCTTTATCCTACGCCATTATTATACATAATTCTCTT
>PFIF01000224.1:12043-13291 GCA_002782605.1 Deltaproteobacteria bacterium CG_4_8_14_3_um_filter_43_13
CGGGTTGAGCGCTTCGTTATACGTTTCTTTTCTGTTTGTTGGTTTTTGAAAAAAATTAAAAACTCAATGGGTGAAATGACTTTAACGCCTTGGCATTGTTCAGCAGGGAAATGTTTTTGATTTCCTGTAACAAGACATACCGCTTGACTCGCAAGAGTGACTTCGAGAAACGGTTCATCATCCGGATCAGGAAACAAATGGGTCAAAGGGGAAGGCGCAACAGCCCGGCCACGATACACAATATAGTCAAGAAACGCGGCGACCTTTTCTTCTTCAAATCCAAACCTCGGGCGTCGGAGAACCTCGTTGTATTCTGATAGAATCCGCGCATCGAAGGAAAGCGTCAGTTCACCGGCTGAGACCATGCGTACGATTTCGCCACAAGCCCCGAATGGCGATAAAAGACCCGCAACAAGAACATTGGTGTCAATGACAATGTCCATCATGCACGCTTTTCACGAACAGATTTAATTTCGGCATTGATTTCATCCAACGAAATCTTGTCTGTTCCTTTCTCTACAGACTTCCGCTGGAGAGAAACAACGGCATCAACGGCACGTGCTCTGCGAAATGCCGATAGCGATTCCTCAAGATTTTCCTCGGTTATTGCCGCAAGAATGGCTATTGGCCGACCATTGCTGGTAAGAACCATCTCCCTTTCGTCAGGCAGCTCTTTCCAGATTTGTGCAGATTTGCCTCTTAAATCTCGGACGCTCAAAAATTTCATGATCGTACCCTCCATTTGTGTATCATATTATGTACACAAACGTCACCCATTGTCAATTCCTTTTTAGGTATAATGTGTGGAGCTAAGCGGCATATAACGATAAGGGTAAGCGGCGGGGCTTCTCCCCGTCTGCTTCACCCGCTGGTTGGACGATGTTATTTCTTGAAAAGGTCGCTGTGTGTACCGGTACGTTCGAGGCGGAGCAAATCCTTATCTGCCGTGTAAATCAGTATCCAGTCGGCCTCAATATGACAGTCACGTAACGACTGCCACGGTCCTATTAGTGGATGATCTCTATAATTCGCTGGAAGCGGAGTGCCCTCGGCCAGAAGCTTGACAATCTCCTGCAACTTTTCCAAGTCCTTCCCTCGTTTCCGCATGCGGTGGACATCCCGGGAGAATTGCTTGGTCTGCGAGACTTTCTTCATTTCTTCCAGCTATTGAACGTTGCCTTTAACGACTCAAATTCCTGAACGTCTTCACCGCGACGGCTCTTCTCCAGGGTCGAGGCCGTCAGCTTG
>PFIF01000224.1:13329-14989 GCA_002782605.1 Deltaproteobacteria bacterium CG_4_8_14_3_um_filter_43_13
TCGGGAAAGGCAACCCGCCACGGAGTGATATTTGCTTGTAGAAGATGCGAATAGCCTCCGTGGGAGTAAGGCCAAGGCTCCGAAGGATCTCTTCCGCCTTCTCCTTTGTCTGTGGCTCAATGCGGGCATGGACGGCTGAAGTTTTCATAGATTTATTGTCCCACATTTGCAACACAACTGCAAACCGGTTTTCTCGTTTCTGTTTTCCAAAAAACAATAAAAAGGGGATTTATTTTCAATCACCCACCCCATCACTCCTCAGCCTCATTGCCTGTCCATTTGGGGGTCACATACCCTCCACAAACTCCGTCATATTCTCCCGATTGATCAGGATGACGGGACAATCCGGGTAGGCTGCGCTGAATTCTGGCGGAAGCCTGAATTTCTTCTCGCGCCACTTGATTTCGTATCCCGACAACCCTCCATTCAACTCTTCCAGGTAGTCAATCTCCTGTTTCTGGTGACTGCGCCAGAAATAGGCATTGGGAAACAGTCCCTGATTGTGGTTCCGTTTCATCCGCTCGGCGATGACGAAATTCTCCCAAAGGCCGCCGACGTCGCTGCGCAGGTCCGGAGGGTTGAGGTTATTGATAACGGCATTGCGCATTCCCGTATCCACGAAATAGATCTTGCGGGATTTCTTCAGTTCATTCCGGAGGTTCCTGCTGAACGACCCAAGACGGAAAATGATGAACGATTGTTCCAATACCCGCAGATAACTTTCGATCGTCTTTTTATCTACGCCCACCTGTTGGGCAAGCTCGTTATAGGAGACTTCATTGCCGACTTGCAGTGCGATGGACTGCACCAGCCGCTCCAGAGCTTCAGAGTTGCGTATCTGCTGCAAAACCAGCATGTCTTTGTAGAGATAACTCCTGGTGAGCTCCCGCAGCGCCGTTTCCGCCGCTTCCGGGGCGTTTATGATCTCCGGATAGAGGCCGAAAATCATACAGCGTTCCACGATGCGACGGACCTCCAGCGGCGAATAGATCTGACCCAGTTCGGTCAGCGAAAATGGGTAGAGTCTGAATTCCCGTTTTCTGCCAGTCAGCGGTTCCTCTATCTTGCTGGAAAGCTCGAAGGCGGAAGAACCGGTAGCGATCACCTGAATGTTTGGCGCCGTATCGGTCAAAAGTTTGATGGTGAGTCCGATTGTGCTGACCCGTTGCGCCTCGTCAATCAGCACAAGCCGGTTGTTGCCCATTAACATCTGCAATTCGGTCGATGTCTTATCTGAAAGAGATCGGCGGATGTCCGGCTCATCGCAGTTGAGGTAGATGGAGGGAACGGCAGCGTTCTGCTGAAGCGCCATGATCAACGTGGTCTTGCCCACCTGCCTGGCGCCGTAGATAATGATCGCCTTCCCCTTGAAAAGGGATTGTTCGAAATGGGGTATCCACTTGACTGCAGTAAGTAGCTGTTATCATATTGAATATAAAGACAATTTAACCATTGGCGCTTCCATATTGAAAAATGACCGAAAGCTCCATTGATTCAATGTGTTATATCCGATTTACTGAAGTCAAGTGGATACCCCCATAATGGTAAATGATAACCCGCCCAACGATTTTCATCTTGGAGATATCGCTTTTTTACGAAAATGGTCGTCTCTCCCCGTTAGCGTGTTTATACCGAAGAAGTAAACTATTAGAACGATTTC
>PFIF01000013.1:0-147 GCA_002782605.1 Deltaproteobacteria bacterium CG_4_8_14_3_um_filter_43_13
GGGACACCGGCATAAGTCAGCCTACCGTTCATAGGTATATTAATCTTTTAGAGACTACCTGTCTGGTAGAACGCTTGCCGGCTTTTGCCCTCAATCGCACCAAACGTCTCATTAAATCACCCAAGGTGATATGGAGTGATCCAGGAT
>PFIF01000013.1:186-11348 GCA_002782605.1 Deltaproteobacteria bacterium CG_4_8_14_3_um_filter_43_13
TTAGGTCTTCGAGGGAAGCAGGTGGAATCCTTGAAATCATTGACACCGATCTTTTTTATGGACTATCAAAATATAAGGTGAAAAGATGAAAAAGAAAAAAAACCCGAAATCCAATCTTCTTGCTTATCAAGCAGAGAAAGCACTTAAAGAAGCTGTCGCTGAAGCCATTGTTGAGCATAAGCGCAAGGGAATTCCAATCGTTGTCTGGAGAGATGGCAAGGTAGTTGAAATTGCTCCCGAACAAATAGAGGTGCGAGAACCTCAATCAGAGTATATTCCCTCTGAGAAAAAAAGTGATTCCCTTCCCCCCTTGCGGGGGAAGGTGAGGATGGGGGGAAGAAAAGGTCGTTAATGCAAGCTTCTCGGGAAGGTACTTTTTCTAAACGGTAGTATTTTCCAACCTCACCAGCTTGAGGAGCTTTATGGCAAGAGTATCCAGATTGCTGATGTTGCTTTTGAGAAATTGTTTAAGTTTTTCGATCAATATCGATGGTATTTAGACGAGCGCCCACTCCGTACCGACAATGAGATTAATCCTAAACTTTTCTGGGAGATTAATGCGGAGCGGGAAAGGGGTCAGGTGAGAGGGAAAGGCTTGCAGGAGAATTGTAGGGAAAGAAAAGAAACAAAGGTTTATCAAGTAACCGTCATGTATTAATGATTAAGGGGAAAGGATAATGCTAACAAAACTAACCGCCCGAAATTTCAAAAGGTTTGATAATGTGGACGTAGAATTGGGGAACCCTGTCGTCCTTATTGGCCCAAACAATTCAGGGAAGACTACTGCACTCCAAGCGTTAGCGCTATGGGAGCTTGGGCTCAAGCGCTGGAATGAAAAACGAAAGGGAAAAACATCGCCGGAAAAGCGTCCTGGAGTGACTATTAACCGGAGAGATCTGATAGCTGTACCGGTTCCCGATGCCAAACTTCTCTGGCGTGAGCTTAACGTGCGAGATGCCAAAAATCTTGAGGGGAAGCTACAAACGAAAAATATCCGCATTGATGTGATCGTTGAAGGAACAACTGAAGGTAATGCATGGACATGTGGCCTTGAGTTTGATTATGCCAACGAAGAATCATTTTACTGTCGTCCCCTTCGTCAATCAGAGGATAAAAATCCGGAAAGAATGCTTATTCCGGAACAAGCAGAAAATGTTCAATTGGCATTTCTCCCCCCTATGTCAGGATTGGCAGCGAACGAAGATCGGCTTGACCCAGGCACTATCAATGTCCGCATTGGAGAGGGACGAACAGCAGAAGTTCTTCGCAACTTATGCTATATAATTTATAACGACAAAAAGGAAGGCTGGCAAAAACTTACTGACCAGATCAAGTTCCTTTTTGGTGCTGAGCTTAATATCCCCAACTATATTACTGAACGAGGCGAAATCGTTATGGGTTATAGAGAACGGGGGAGACAACTTGATCTTTCATCTTCGGGAAGGGGTTTACAGCAGACTCTTTTACTTCTCGCTTACATATATGCTCATCCAGGCGCTGTACTGTTGCTCGACGAGCCTGATGCCCATCTGGAAATCCTCCGACAACGACAAGTTTATCAGCTTCTGACAGACGTTGCTCAGGAAAACGGTAACCAGATTATTGCCGCAAGTCATTCCGAGGTCCTGCTCAATGAGGCGGCGGAACGTGATGTTGTCGTTGCATTTGTGGGAAAGCCGCGCCGCATCAATGATCGAGGTAGCCAGGTCTTAAAGAGTCTGAGAGATATAGGATTTGAACACTACTATCAGGCAGAGCAAACTGGGTGGGTACTATACCTGGAAGGATCAACTGATCTGGCGATTTTGAGAACCTTTGCTG
The DNA here is from genome assembly GCA_002782605.1 of Deltaproteobacteria bacterium CG_4_8_14_3_um_filter_43_13. Lineage (GTDB taxonomy): Bacteria > Desulfobacterota > UBA8473 > UBA8473 > UBA8473 > UBA8473. The sequence goes on from PFIF01000013.1 coordinate 2,008, forward strand.
ACATATTGGAACATAATGAGGCTAAAGAGGTATTACAAAGGCCTTTTGTTCACTACGTAGGTAACCAACCGACTGAGGTACGAAAACACTTCTTTGGTCTTCGAGAAGCTGTTCCCTGCCTAAAGGGCATTGCAATATTTGACCGCCTAGAACAAGAACTTCCTGATGATCTTGGAGCTCGTGGCCTTATGTGGGCAAGGCGGGAGATCGAAAATTACCTTTGTTATCCCGAGGTTATCGAAGCCTATGCCATTGCTAGTGGCAGAGAGGCGCTTCCATGGCCACTTTTTGATGAATCACGCAAAAAGGCTATGAGAGAAGCCATAGAAGAGGTGGCAAAGGCTATGGAAACTCTTGGAAAGGGGTCTCCCTGGGACAGAGACACAAAAGTAAGCGAGGATTTCCTCACTCCCCTCTTCAAAGCATTTTTCAAAAATCTTAACCTCTACAACATTATGGACAAAAAGAATTTTCACGAACTGGCTCGTTTTGTCCCCAAAGACATGATTGATCCAGAGGCGAAGGAGAAACTGGATGCTATTGTAGCAGTGGCCAGAAAGGCGAGGCCGAGAGAGGATTGAGGGGTGATTGGTGAGAGGGAAAGGCTTGCAGGAGAATTTTGTAGGGAAAGAGGAATGCCACGGTGAGGCAGGATGGCTTGTTGAGAGAAATAATAAATAAGGGAAGTGTCCCTTTGTTGTCCTTTGTTGTCGAAATTGGGGCACTACCACCGATTTTGACACCACCTGCGGAGACCTGTCTTGTAACTCTTCTTTTCATGACCCATTCGCGCTGGGAAAAAGGACATGGCAGCTTGCCCCATGTCCTTTTAAAAACGTAAGAAATATAGCGTCTGGCATGAGATGAAGTCAAGAAGAAAAGGAGGGGGTCGTCATTGCGTTTTGACGAAAGTGAAGATTCATGTTAAATTAAAAGAAACATAAACAACCACGCCCAAAGGACGTGGATTTCTTAGCTTAATTCAATAAGCGGGGGCGGATAAGATGAATGCCTTAGAATCTATCCATAATGAACTGAACCGATTAGGTTATGTAGATAACCTGCTGCAGGAAGATTATGTCTTCGATGATGCAGCCGCTTCTGAAACTCGAGAGCTGACTATCCCTTTAGCGGCATTCGCTCAATGGCCGCCTTCCTACCGCAATGCTTGCATCGGGGTATTAAGCGCCAATGGTCAATCCGGCCCCCGACACATATCGATGTATCAAACTCTTGGTGCTCCAATGTTCCTTGAAGCATTTCCGGATCATGTTGACCGTTATCGTATTGAAGCCACAGGAGAAGCCGTTTTCTTAGAGTCCATACCTGCGCGAGATATTCGACAGGCTTTTAAATTAAACAAAAAAAAATGGAGCCCTGAGGCAATCTTTCGGGCAAAAGCTATTGCGAAAGTATCAGAGCCTGTGCAACTCGATTTTGTTGACATCGGCCTCCTGCCGGCTCTAAAAGGCATGATCCACGCTAAATTAGATCGACTGCTAAAGGATATTCTACACGAAGCTGTCGTTTCTTATAAAAACATCTTGGGCAGTAAACCGGAGGAGACAGCTCTTTTCCGTCTTGTCTTTCGCTTCCTAGCCGCAAAGATATTTAATGATAGAAAACATCCGGGAGATTGGTCTACTTCTGAGGCAAATGTTATCATTGACAGCGTTCAAAAGTTTTATGGGCCTGTCGAAGCTGGAACTCAGAGCGTCCTTGATGAACCCGAGACCCAAAAAATCGTGTGGGACAGGCTCCGGGGCGCTTTTAACTTTCAAAATCTTTCCGTGGAAGACCTGGCTTTTATCTATGAAAACACACTTATTCGGAAAGAAACAAGACAACAGTTTGGCATACACAGTACGCCTTCCATAATCGCAGAGCTTATGGTGGACCGGCTTCCTTTTGAGTTATTGCCCCAGGAGGGGCGTTACGTGCTGGAGCCCCGTGCCGGCCATGGTGTTTTTCTGGTTGCGTCCCTTCGCCGACTACGGGAACTATTACCTGTTTCATGGACAGACCGCCAGAGACATAGCTATCTGAAAGAACGCTTGACAGCTATTGAGCTTGATACTTTTGCGGCAGAGGTGTGTCGTTTGTCTCTCATGTTGGCGGATTATCCCAACAAGGACGGGTGGCAAATCATATCTGAAGATATTTTTAGGGGCGATACTCTTGAAAGGCGGTTAAAAAGATCCCGGGTCGTGCTTTGTAATCCTCCCTTCGAAGACTTTACCATGGCCGAAAGGAATCGCTATGGGAATAATGTCCAAAATGTCCATAAGCCTTATGAGGTTTTGCGCAGAGTCCTGGAATATCCTCCCGACATGTTGGGATTTGTTCTACCAAAATCCGCCATTATGGGGGAAAGATATTCTGATCTTCAAGACCGTATAGCCCGAAATTACAAGAATATCGAAACCATAGCCCTGCCGGATCGTATCTTTGCATTTTCGGATCACGAAACTATGATAGTGCTTGCCTCAGAGAGGGACAAATCTACAAGAACGGCTATCTCTACCAAGACGTTTTGGGTCAGAGAAAACGATAGACTGCCTTTTCTTGAAACGGCTCAGCTACCTGAGGCGATTGGCAAGAAGGTAAATCGAGCCAGCCATACAGTGCCTATATCTCTGTGGCATCCTCCACTGTTTGAGATTTGGGAGTATCTGAAGGCTAACCCAAGACTCAAAGACATTGCCGAAATTCACAGGGGTATTGAATGGAATATTCCGCTAACAAAAAGTAGGGATATTTTGATATCTTCTGATCCAAAACCTGGATTCAAAAAAGGATTAGCCAATGTTAGAGAAAAGATAGAACCTTATTATGCCCTAGGGTTTGTCTACCTGAATATGGACGAACAATATAAACGAACAAATGCGCATTTGCTTCCTTGGGACAGACCTAAGGTTATCGTGAATAGATTTATTGTTAGTCGTAGCCCTTGGCGGATCGTGGCTTATCCAGATTCAGACGGTTTAGTTTGCCGCGAAAATTTTGTCGGTATATGGCCAAAAACAAATATGACTATTGAAGTAATTTCTGCTCTTATCAACGCACCTTTGGTCAATGCAGCTCTTTACGCAATGGAAGGCAAGCGTCTTAATAGGAATGTTACTCTAAAACAAATTCCAGTTCCATTTTCCGATACTATTGACACAGAAAGAGTTAGTTCCCTGGTTAAACAGTATGCCAAACTTAGATTCGAATTTGAAAGGCATCCTTTAGAAAAAAAGGAAATCAACCAATGCATTAAAACAATAATGGAAATCGACGGCCTTATTTTGAAAGCCTACGATCTTCCCCCAAGACTTGAACGGAAAATACTCGATCTTTTCCGTGGACATCCCAGACCCGTTCCGTTTGATTTCCCTGATTATTTTCCGGGAGATTTCCGTCCCTGTATTCCATTGTATAAATATCTCGAAATGGATTTGAAACAAGCCAGCGCCGGAGAACTTCTAAAGAGAATCACACCCTTTGATTCCGAAGGCATGCATGAATTTTTCATGGGCATTGAGGTAGGGCAATCCTGATGGACGGATACCTTTTTGATACTAGTGCAGTCAGCCCTCTTTGGAATGCCCGGCATCCTGAGCATGATACTGTCAAAGCTTTTTTATCAGGCGTCTCTCATTCCCCTGTCTGGCTATCCACTATAGTCCTGGCAGAAATAGAATACGGGCTAAAGATAGCTCCAAAGATGGATACAGGTAGTCAGAATCAAGTCAGGCGCGAAATGTCGAACCATCCCCTTATACTTGATATTGATAAACACACCATTGGTCCCTATTCGGATTTGCGTGCAGAATTATTTAAAAAATATTCGCAAAAAGATCGCCGAGGAAGGCTGACTGTAAAATGGCCTGAAGACCTTTTTGAACGGACAAGCGCAAAGGAACTCGGTGTCCAGGAGAATGACGTCTGGATAGCAGCACAGGCCATTCAATACGATCTGATACTGATCACCGACGACTCCATGCAACGACTTGCAGAGGTTTCAGAAAACCTGGACTATCCCCTTCGAATAGCAAAATGGAAATAGAAACTATATTTGCGTCGTTCTTATTGAAAAACCACATGACTAACAACATACGCTGAGGACTGTATAGCCCGCATGATTTTTGCAAGTACAATAGGTACTGCAAGCGACTGGCAGTGGATATTCCCGATTGAGGCAAGCACATGATTTTCATACCAGACCAGCAGTCGTTGAAGCACAGGATATTAATGGCAATTACACCCTAAAAATTCATTGGGAGATGTGAATTGGATGGCAGGAAAGAAAAAACCGATTGAGCAGTATGACCACAGGGGAAAGAAGCGGGTCAACAATCCGCCGGTTGGTCTTGTCACCCCTGATACGGATAGAGATGCCGGCAAGAAGTCATACGCCTATGACCCGCACTTTAACCCTTTAGCCTTAATGTAGCCTTATCTTTATGAAATCAATCTTTGAAGAGATTTTGCAAAAGAACATCGAAGTTTATTGTACTGATCCTTCCAGACTCCGTGAAGACGCGGAGAATGAACGTGCTATCGTTGATGATTACCAGGGGAGAGCTATATTGGAACTCTTGCAAAATGCTGACGACGCTCAATTTAGTAGTCCAGATGACCAATCTAACCTGAAAAGAATCGGGGACCATTTTGTGGAATTTGAGCTAAATGAAAAATGCTTAATAGTCCGCAATAGTGGATATCCGATTACTCCTGAAGGGGTTAGATCGTTAGCTGGTATGCGTATTAGTCCGAAAAATAAAAGGGTGATGATAGGAAATAAGGGGATCGGTTTTAAGTCAGTTTTAGAATTAACTGATCAACCCATAATCAATTCCGCACCTTTTCATTTTAAGTTCAGTGAGGAAGATACCTCTGACCAATTAAAAAAAGAAAACCTGTTATCCATTTTGGATGAAACGAAATACGTTCCTGTTCTCAGGTTACCCTTCGAATTGTCATCCGGCCAAAAAAGAAAGGGAAATGGTATTTGGGCTACTGAAATACTTCTTCCGCTGAGAGATCAGAGGGCTTACGAAAAATCAGTTGATATGCTAAGCAGGATTAGCCCGGAGGTACTTATCTTTCTGCGGGGCCTAAGAATTATCAGTTATAAAGGCGATGATGATGAGATTTGTTTCTCCCGCGATAGAGAAAATAACATACCAGGGGAACTGATAGATGGAGAGGTAATAATTTCTGAACAGTCAGAAACGGTTTCACGATATTACAGGTGGGTTAAAACAGTACTCATACCTGAAAACATTAAGGAAAAGCTTCCGAGAAACTGGCAAGACCTTACCCACGGGCAAGTAGCTATCGCAGTTCTATTGGAATACGAAGGGAGTATTGAGAGAAGTAATGAAAATAAAATTCATGTCTATTTTCCAACCGAGGAATTTTCCCCAGTCAACATTCTAATACATGGCAATTTAAGAACTGATTCATCAAGAAAAAGGATTCTTCCTGAGGCGTACAACCAATGGGTTTTGGGCCTCACAGGTCTGTTGTTAAAGGAAAAGGTAATAAATAAATTCCAGAGCGAATTTCCCGAAGATCAGGGTAAAATTCTTGATTATCTTGAACCGAGGATTGATGTTCAGAAAATGGACGGAATTGAAAGGGAGATTTGGCTATCCATAGATAAAAACCTGAAAGATTATCGCTTTGTGCTGAAAGCTGATACCGAAAACAAGACTTCACCTCAAAATACTTTTATTCCGCCTGACATTATCAAACATCAACTGAGAACTATTTTTTCACAAAATTATTCCATTGAAGGCCGATACCTACCTGAAAGTTCTTTCATATCATCGAAAACAAGAATCAATGCCCTGCTTGCTCTTGGTGCAGAAAAAATTGAACCTGAAAAAATTATCTTAGCATTGGACGATGTTGCCCAACCAGATACAGAATGGTGTATAAAGGCTTTCAACCTTGTTTTGGCAATGATACAGTCCCAACCAAAGTGGCAGGGGAATATAAACTATTGGCAAGTATTGGTAAGAACTTGTTGTTCTATCAAAATATTTCTATGCAGTGACAGCAAACTTCGTAAAATCGATTCAAATTACCCGCTCTTTCTTCCCAGCAAAGAGAAAGATGAGGTGATGCCTTCACCTCCTGAATTTCTCAACTTTGCTTTTCTATCGAAGGAAATTATAGACGCTCTGGATGAAAATAATAGAGAGAGGTTTGGAGACCTTTTTGTTACGCCTGAAGATATTGCCATTCATCACTTCAACAAAAACTCGATCCTACAAAAAGTCGTTACGCCCTGGCTCGAAAGGAATTCCCCAAGCTCTGAGCAGGCTATTACACTACGGAAGTTTCTCTTCGATCTAATGGGAATGACAAAAACTGAACTGGACGAACCCTGGAACGAGAAAGAAGGCGTTCGCTCTGTATTGTGTCGGCTACCGGTTCCATTGAGAAACGCTGAAGAATCTCCTGCTTGGCAAGTGTATGCGGGCAAGGAATGGACCGAAGAAGAATCCCTCGAAAGATTATATGGTGGAAGAAGGGGTAGGTTTTTTCTTGAGGCACCCAAGCCGGAGTGGGATGAAAAGACGAAGAAAAGATGGGAAGCCTTTTACAAATGGCTTGGGGTTTCGTGGCGGCCAAAGGTTTTACCATATCATTTGCCCGGTGAGCAAAAACGAGACAGTACCTGGAACCATGGCCAAAATGTTTTTTCACTTCAATGGCCGGAGATTTCAAAGGAGAATTGGGAGAAGTATTGTTATTGGTTAAAAGAAAAAGAAGTTAACGGAATCTGGCATAAGGATCTTTTTTATCACAGCCCCCATATGATGGATAACAGGTTCTTAGATGGTTGGGAAAGAATTTCTAAAGATATTGAATTGGGAAAGACTGTCTTACAATTGTTGACAAAAGAATTACTCGAAAATAATAAATCTGCCGAGGTAAAATATTCCTCAAATCAGCAAAAGGACTATCAAAACGAGACATGGAAACCACCTTCCTTCTTTGTCTATATGCTTAAAAACTATCCATGGTTGCCAGCAGTTGATCAACAAGGCAATGTCGCGATGCATTCGGCTTTTGATCTATTCATCCCCGATTCCCAGTTAGACAGGGCATTTTCAAAAATTCTTCCCCGATTAAACATCAAAGATAAACTTACAAAACAGACCGAAAACTTTTTTAAGGCAATTGGTATTAGATCGGAATTCCGAGAATTGGATGCAGAGGATTGGATAAGGTGGGCAACTTCAATGAGGAAATGGTTCCCAAATCCTGATAAGGAGGAGATTGAAAAAATAACTTCTTTTTACCGCAAACTTCTTGATGAATTTCCAGAAGATGGGAAGCAGCTTTTCGCTCCCCCTTTGGGTGATGTTGATGTTCTTGCATTTAAGGGAGAAAAGGGAGAACAATGGGGTTACTGTAAGCCTCAAGAATGCTGGTATCTGGATAAGCCGGAACATAAAGAACTTGTTTATATGATACATGACAAATGGTTTTTTGCAGTTAAACTCGGCAAAAAAAGTACCAAATGTAAAGAATTATTTGGCCTGAGTCCCTTCTCGGAAAGTTTAATACCAAAGCCTCTTCCCGGAATTATTGATAACGGATTAACTGATAAATTGGCTATGTGGTTTGAATCCAGACAGCCATTCCTACTGGCGAGATTGAGTATTGAGAGGCCTAAATCAAGAGACAAGGATAAGGATTATCTAAAAAGGATGAAGATACAATGTGTCGAATCGTTAAAGGTCAGCTACCACATTCAAGATCGTGAGATCAGCACGCGATTAGAAGATGCATTTCTTGAAAATTTAAATGATGAACAATCTATTCTCTACCTTTCTTCAAAAATTATTATTCTTCCATTCCCTGAATGTCGTGATTTGATCTCACATATTGCAAAAAATCTGGAATATCGGCTTGATGCTCCTTACAAAGACGCTTTCAAATCCATTCTTTCATGTAAGGATGATTATTTGCTAAAAGAATTGGAGGAGGCTTACGTTTCCTCCGATTTAATCGAAGAATGCAAAAGATCGCTGGAAGAAAAGAGGGAAGTTGAAATCTATAGGGAAAGTGAGACAACAGTGAAAGAACCAATAAAGATGCAGGATCACGAAGAAGGGAATGAATACAAATCGATCTTTGAAAAACAAAGACCCACACGTGATGCCGTTAGATCACAAGAAGAGCCATCATCAAAGTTTAAAAACGGTGAAATTTCTGGAGCGGAGACTCAACCAGAATATATTGGTTCTGAATTGGGCTTAGTTTCTGAATCAAACGGTGGCGGCGGCAGTGGTGGAGAGGAAAGAGACCATGCTACAGAGCGTGACCAAAAAGTGACAGGGGAAAGAGGAGAGGATATCTTGTTTAAATATTTTAAAAATTCTCTCCAGAATTTTGGGTTTGATGCTAATTGTAAACTATTACATAAGTCCAAAGAGGATCCCCATAGTATTTACGACATAGAAGTAATTGATAATATGAAAGGGGTTTTTTATCTCGAAGTAAAGTCCACAAGTAGCAATAGGCCAACATTATCCTTTGAAATGTCTTATAGGCAATGGAAGTTCGCTAGGGAAAAGCAAGATAGATATCAACTGTGGTTTGTTTTTGATATAGCAGGCAATAGGCCCAAAATATCAGGGCCACACAAACCATTGGTACTTGAAAGTCAGGGGAAATTGAAGAAAACGCCGAAGGAGGAAATAGTTTACTCTTGCAAAGTTAAATTAAAAGGTTGAGAGTGATGAGACCTATTAGCTCTGGCTCATTGAGGAAAAATCCAAGGGGCTGTGTCTGATGTTTAAGAAATCTAAGTAGGAGGCCAATTATGCTGTCCAAGAAAGATAATGAGATCCTTGATGAGTTTGCTTCTTTGGTTCGTGAGCGCTTTTCAGATGCACGGGTCTGGGCTTTTGGATCCAGAACCAAAGGCGAGGCAACACAAGAGTCTGATCTTGATGTTTGTGTGGTTGTGAAAAGGCTGGATGATTCAGTTGACAGGGCTATCATGGATATTGCGTGGCAGGTTGGGTTTGAGCATGATATTATTATATCAACGGTCACATATTCACAGCAGGAATTTGAAACAGGGTCTTGTTCTAAAAGCACCCTGGTTCAAAATGTCCTGAGTGCGGGAGTGGCGGCATGAAGGAAGAACGTGAGGTTCTGGTTCAGTATCGTATTAGAGCATGCCAGGGCCTTTGTAGCTGAAGTGAAGCGCCTGATTGAAAAGATAAGGGATCAGGGTTGAGGATATCCAAAGGTAGTAGTGCCATCTATATACTTTTCACAAAACAGAGAGGCAATGTTCAGCCTTTAATTAGCTTAGTGCCCAT
>PFIF01000213.1 GCA_002782605.1 Deltaproteobacteria bacterium CG_4_8_14_3_um_filter_43_13
CCAGAGAATACCCCTGTAAGAGCAAAGTTGGTGACATCTAATAAAATTTTCTTATAGATTTTTCTTATTGAGTTTGTTCAGTCGCTATGCTATGTTTTAGCGCAAATGATAAATTCGTAGGGTAATTGTTAGGGTATTTAAAAAGATTATTTAATAATATTGAATAAATCCACACAATGAACGACATTATTGGGATGACTAACCTTTCAAAACTAAGACCTGAAATTGAACGCCTCTGCCGGGCAATGCCGGTAAAACGCCTTGGTCTCTTTGGTTCTGCCCTGACCCAAGATTTTAAACCGGGTAGTGATGTGGATGTACTGGTAGTGTTTGATGCAGATGAGAAGGTTGACCTTTTCAAAACGTACTTCGAATTGAAGGAAGAACTGGAAAAAATATTTGGACGGGAAGTTGACCTAATTGTTGACAAACCATTCAGGAATCCCATTTTCGGGAAATCGGTTGAGAGGACGAGGACTGTCATTTATGAACGATGAGGTACGAAAGAATCTCGTTGATATCCTACAAGCAGCGGAAGAGATACGGGGTTTCACTCACGGGATGGATTTCCGTGCATATCAAAATAGCCCGGTGACGCAGAGAGCGGTCGAGAGGGACTTTGAGATTATTGGAGAAGCCCTCAACAGGATTAAGAAAATTGATGAGCAAGCCATCGAAAATGTTTCTGAGCATCACCGTATTATCGGGTTCAGAAACATCCTGATACATGGGTATGACATAGTGGATGATGTAATTGTCTGGAATGCCGTTAAGAATCATTTGCCACTTCTAGTGGAAGAAATACAGAAAATATTAAATACCTAACAAGGCAATACCTTTAGGCAAAGAGAGTCAAGTAAAGATGCGGCTTCTCCTTAAGGGCACTGACAAAAAAAGCAGACATATTTAATTTTTACCACTTTCTTAATCTTCCCTGTCCCTGAAATTCAATCCACCTCTCATCCTTTTATGAACATCTTCGATCAGTCTTTTCAGGTTGTTGCCCAAATGAGAGATACATAATAACATCGCCCCACCTTAGACTTTTGATCAAGCTTTTTTATGAAGATTTCATCCAGGAAGACAGGCCTGCCTGAGCTTATGACTCAGCTTCTGGTTCTCTTTCTCTAACTCTATTCAATTGTCAAAGAACAGTATATCAAAAGGATCAACCTGACTGGGTATTCCGCTGCGCTCCATACCAGCAGGTTATCCGAAACGTTTGAGCCTCTAGAAAAACCCCGTATTGTCCCAATAATTACTTTATTAAACGGCATATTTGCAGCGTTAGCCTGCCTGGCGGGCCATCTGTTTAAGTTGGCTATAGGTTTCTAAAGAAAAGTGCTTTGATCTGAAAGGTACAAGAGAATTGTTGTGAAAGAGGGGCTCTCTGGCTATGTCGAATCTCGATTCCTCAACAGCATCTCCCCAGAGGGCTGTTTGAGGGATAGGGGAATATTCGGCAAGAATGGGTTTTGCCCCTGTCTCCAAGACAAATCTGATGGTCTCTTCAAGTTCTTCTGGTTTCTGTCCGGGAAGTCCAATCAGGATATATACGCCTATCTTATCAGGTGGAAAGCCAGCCTCCTTCAGGTTTAAAACTGTTTTCTTAAATTCTTCATTTGTGGTCTTGTTACCGGTAGAGCGCTGCCTCTTCACGTCCGATGTCTCAAGCCCCAGTCGTATTGTCTTGAAACCAGCCTCATACATCAATCCGCAGAGCTCCTTTGTCATAAATCTTATGTGTATCCCATTGGGTGTGTGAAAGTTGCACAATATCTTTCTTTTCAATACCTCTTTCAGGATTATCTCAATATTCTTCTCTGCCTCTACCATAAGTGCATCGTCGTAAAAGGCAAATTCTTTTACCCCGTACCTCTCCCTCCAAAATTGTATTTCATCTGCAACGCAAATAGGGTCTCTGCGTCTAAACCCCTTATAAACAATATGGGAGGCACAATAAGTGCATGAAAACGGGCAACCCCTGGAGGTCAGAATACACACATAGTCCAGATTCGGCATAAGGTCGAAAGCAGGATATGGAAGAGAGTCTAACCCATCACCTGGGATCGGGTATTCAAATCTGTTCCCTGTAAGTTCACCTACCAATTTTAAGGTCTCCGGCTCCCCCTCTCCTCTGATAATATAATCTGCCTTTGAATACTCAGAGGCATGGGAATAACAGAGGGTGGCGTAAATGCCCCCAAGGACAACCGGGACCTCAGGGTAGATGTCCTTGACGATATCTATAACCTGGAAAACACCAGGATACCAGTATGTCATCATGGAGGTGACCAGTATTACCGTGGGTTTTGGAACATTTTTAAGCCCTCTTCGAAATATTTCCGGAGTGATGCCGTATCGGCTGTATCTTTTAGGAACATCCTTCAAACAATCCGGTTTGACCACATTCTCTTTATAGAACCTGCCGGTTCCATAAGCCTTTCTCTTGGCTGGTTCTATACCGTTTGCGTTCCCCATATCTGGAGTGTGGATATCAAGGCAGTCGATGTAATGAACCATGCAGCCACACCTTCTTAAAAGGCTTCCAATATACAAAAGCCCTATCGGCTTGGCCCACAGGTCGAAGGCGGCAAAGTCGTATATCCATGGGTTTATTAAGAGAATGTTATGGTTTGATTTGTTCTTCATAATCGGAGAATAGTATCATCTGTCTGTT
>PFIF01000180.1 GCA_002782605.1 Deltaproteobacteria bacterium CG_4_8_14_3_um_filter_43_13
GCTCCCACACTTACTGCCCCTGTTGGTTTTTCCTTTACCTTAATATTGAGATTAAGCTTCTCATCATCAGTACCTTTTCCAGTATCAAAACTGACTTCTTCAAAGTATCCCAATCTATTTACCTTTTGGTAACTCTTGCTCAATTTTTCTTTGTCATACAGGTCACCTTCTGCAACTTTTAACTCTCGTCTAATTACCTTATCTCGGGTTCTAGTATTCCCAGTTATGGAGATCCTCTCGAAATGTACCTTTTTGCCTTTATGGACATCCAGGGTTAAATCAACCAATTGAGTTTCTCTGTCAATAGAGGTTAAAGGTGTTACATCAGCAAATGCATATCCGGCTCCGGCATATTTATCAGTAAGATTAACTACGTCTTTTCTAAGTAACTGACGACTGAATATTTTTCCTGTGGTCATGTTTAATTTCTTCAGAAGTTCCTCTTTTCCCCCTATTAAGTCACCTTTAATATCGACTTTCCCGACCTTAAACTGTTTGCCTTCGTTAATCGGAACAGTAATATATATCCAATCTTTATCGTGGGTTATCTCAGGTTTGCCAACTTTGATATCTATATAACCGTTATCGCTATAAAATGCGATTATCTTGTCTTGGTCTTGTTGCAGCACATCCTCCTTTAATACCCCAGAATCAGTTAACCAGGAAAAGAAACCCTTTTCATCTGTCTGAATAATACCCCGCAATTCTTTATCACTGTACGCCTTGTTATCAATAAATCTAATATTCTTTATTTTGGTTTTCTTATTTTCCGTAATCTTTAAATCTACTATAGCTTCCTTTCTTTTCAAATAGTACACTTTATAGTCAACTTCTGCTGCCCAATACCCTTTATCCCTGTAGAATTTAAGTACACTTTTGATGCTGTCCTCTATTTTGTTGAAATTCAAAATTGTGCGGGGTTTAATACCTATGACTTCCATAATGTCTTTTTTTTCAATAAACCTATTACCACTTATATTAATTTCCTTGATAGAGGGTTTTTCACTAACAACAAAGGTTATTTCCTTGCCCGATGGGGTATCTGCCTTAGAAACGTTCACATCTTCAAAATAGTCCATATCGTAAATGCTTTTTAGATCTTCCCGCAAGGTCTTTTGTGAAAGCACCTCTCCTTCCTTACTCTTAATATGAGATTTAATGGCATCTGCTTCAATTCTGTCGTTCCCCTTGATAGATATCTTAACGATTATATCTTCCCCCAGTAATTTCAGGTTAATGTGTCTTGCCAGCTCACCAAGTTTGGAGGTCAAAGTATCAAGGCCCCTGCCATCAATATAAATCCTGATGGGTGATTTATGCCCTCTAATCTCTAAAACTCTGGTGTCAAAGCTAATGCCTTTTCCTATCTTTGTAAAACTGCCCCAAATTACAAAGTCCGCACCTAGTTTAATGCCAACTCTCCTTACAAAATCTTCATCTATCTCCCCTTCTGATCTTCCCTTTAATTCGGCTTCCAGTACAGATTTTTCTATAAAAGAAGCCCCTTCATTTTCTTTGATATGAGAGATCAGAATGTCTGATATCTTCTCTTTTAAATAGCCCAGGTTTTCTGGGCTATTAATCTGAAAAGGAAAGATGCCAATTTTTATAGTCTCCTGGCCATAAGCAACCTGGCAACTCAAAAAGCACACCAAAAGAATCAATATCTTTTTAAACATCCGGGCTAGGTTTCCTCTTAATTGATAACTATCAACAGATACTACCAAATTGGGATGGCAAAGTAAAAAGTCGCTTTTCCCTCCCCTGGTGGGAGGGAATAAAAGGGAGGGGGCCCTCACCCCCACCCTCTCCCATCAAGGGAGAGGGCGTTTTGACTTTTTACGAGTCCATCTAAATTTAAGACAAGACATCTGAAACAATCATGCCATCCAATAGGCTTACCCTGCGAGGCATTTTATCTGCCAGTCTATTATTATGCGTAACCACAACCAGGGTTATCTTCAGTTCTCTATTCAAATTAATCAACAAATCCTGTACTGCATCCCCTGTCTTTGTGTCCAGATTACCTGTGGGTTCATCGGCAAGTATTACCTCAGGTTTAAGTATCAATGCTCTGGCAATAGCCACCCGTTGCTGTTCACCCCCCGACAACTCACCAGGTTTGTGGGTAGTCCTATCTTTCAAGCCAACTTTCTGGAGTATATTCTCAGCTTCAATGCAGGCGTCTTTCTTTTTGATCCCTCGGATTAAGGCTGGCATCATCGTATTTTCAAGGGCATTAAATTCAGGGAGGAGATGATGAAATTGAAATATAAAACCAATCGTTCTGTTTCTAAACCCTGCTAGTTTTTTGTCGTCCATTAAAAAGAGATCTTCAGTGTCATAAAAGACATTGCCTGAAGTGGGCCGTTCTATTGCTCCAAGTATGTGAAGCAACGTACTCTTTCCCACCCCTGAAGCCCCTACAATAGAGAGCATATCGCCCTTCTTAATATCTAAATCTATACCTTTGAGAACCTCTACCGTTTTATTATTAGATTCAAAGGTCTTATACAGATTTCTTGCTCTGATAGATACGGTACTCATTCCTATTCATACCTTAACGCTTCAGCTGGAAGCAATCTAGAAGCCTGCCATGAGGGATACAGAGTAGCGAGAAAACTTATTCCAATAGCAGAGATAGCTATCAAAATGGAATCTACACTGTCTATCCTAATGGGAAGGGTAGATATATAGTATACATCACTGGGCAGCTTTATAAATTTGTATTCGCTGAGGAGAAAACCCAAAGTATAGCCTCCAATTGTTCCAAGCAATGTACCAACAACCCCAACTACTAATCCCTCAATAATAAATATCTTCATTATACTACTGGCAGTTGCCCCCATAGATTTAAGGATAGCGATATCCTTATTCTTCTCCATAACTACCATGATAAGGGTACTGACTATATTAAAGGCTGCTACCATGATTATTAGAATCAAGATTATAAACATTGTAATCTTCTCTAGCTTTAATGCGGCGAATAGATTCCTGTTCATTTCCATCCAATCCTTTGTCCAATATGAATAACCTAAATCCATCACAATCCTGGAAGCAATCTCTTTCACTCTATAAATATCATCAGTCTTAACCTCTATACCTGTAACAACACCTGGCATATTCATAAAGTCTTGAGCATTCTTCAGTGAAATATATAAAAAAGAGGAATCATATTCATACATCCCGGATTCAAAGATACCAACAATCTTAAATTTCTTCATTCTGGGCACCATACCCATGGGGGTCATAACACCCATGGGCGAAATCAGATTTACCGTGTCTCCGTAGAAGATTCCTAAATTCCTCGACAATTCCTTACCAATAATAATTCCAGGATAGTTAGTAGCACTGCTGCTAGTCACCTCTAAGTTCAGCAAACTTCCCTCTTTCATATTTGATCCTATATTTATTACCTTCCCAATTGTTTTAGGATCAACCCCTCGTAGAACTACTCCCAGAGAACCAGATTTTGAACTTAGCATTGCCTGGGTATATGTAAATGGGGTTGCAGATTTCACCCCTTTTACCTTCTCAATCTTTCTCATTATTCTTTCATAATCATCCAACCCTTCGTTCTGTTTCAGCACTACTATGTGAGAATAGTATCCCAGGATCTTGCCTGTAAGATCCTCCTTAAACCCAGTCATGACCCCTATTACCACAATAAGTGTCATGACCCCTATGGCAACTCCTCCAATAGAAATAAGGGTAATAATAGATATGAAAGTCTGTTTTCTCTTGGCTTTTAAATATCTTAACCCGATAAATAATTCGTAAGACATACTGTCCTAACCTTATCGCACTTAAGGTACAAACATGCAGGGGGTTCGATTTATAGAATCCCAATGACGGGCGTCATTAAATGCCGCCCCTACTTAGTTCACACTGAAAAATTCCCTTTTCCGCTCTCTGGTTCAGGTTTTTTGACCCATCTATGACTCGCTCCAGGCATTTTCAGAACTCGCCCTTCGGTCTCAAACACCCTGAAAATGCTTATCTTCCGCTTCGTCAAGATGGGTACCCCAAAAATCCTGCTCATGTTCGCTCCAAAGGAAATTTTTCATTCTTCAGGATGAACTACTTATTCCCTGTTTCTCAGTTGAGGGAACAGAATTACGTCGCGAATAGAAGCAGCATCAGTAAAAAGCATAACCAGCCTATCTATTCCAATGCCTTCACCAGCAGTGGGAGGCATACCGTATTCTAAAGCTTTGATAAAATCCTTGTCTAACATACCAGACTCATCATCACTTTCTCCCTTTTGTCTAAGTTCCGTTAAAAACCTTTCCTTTTGATCTATTGGGTCATTAAGTTCTGAAAAAGCATTTGCTATCTCTCTTCCGCAGATAAAAAGTTCAAACCTATCAACCTCATCCGGGTTTTCATCGTTCCTGCGAGACAAAGGGGAGGTATCCGTGGGGTAATGAGTAATAAAAGTAGGTTGAATTAAATTGGGCTCTGCAACTTCTTCGAAGATTTGGGTCAAAAGATTACCCAAGCTGATTTTTCTATCGAACTGAAGTCCAATCTTTTGCCCATATTCCATCAGTTTTTCTTTATCCCTGAGAACCCCTTCCTTAAGTTCACTGTATTTTATTATCGCTTCTTTTAGGGTCAAACGTCTCCAGGGTGGTGTAAAATCGAGTTTCACACCTTGGTATTCAAACTCTAAACTATTAAAGAGAGCCCTTGCAATACGAGTTAACAACTCTTCTGTGAGATCCATAAAATCCAGATAGGTGGCATAGGACTGATAAAACTCCAGCATGGTAAATTCTGGGTTATGCTGGGTCGATATTCCTTCATTCCGAAAATTTCGATTAATCTCATAGACTCTTTCCAATCCAGCAATAACCAATCGTTTTAAATACAATTCTGGGGCAATTCTTAGATAGAGATCCATACCCAGCGTATTATGATAGGTTTTGAATGGACGGGCAGTAGCCCCTCCAGGTATAGACTGCATCATTGGAGTCTCAACTTCTAAGAAGTCTCTTTCATTAAGAAATTCTCTAATAAGCTGTATGATGCGAATTCGTTTGTAAAGTATCTCTCTTGCCTGGGGATTAACAATTAAATCCAGGTATCTCTGTCGGTATCTGGTCTCGATATCTACTAACCCATGCCATTTTTCTGGAAGGGGCCTCAATGCCTTGGTTAAAAGTTTAACCTCGTCAACATATACCGTTAATTCCTGGGTCTTGGTTCGGAAGGGTTTTCCACAAATACCAATAAAATCACCAATATCAAATTTTTGGGAAATTATAAAATTCTCTTTCCCAATAAGATCCTGACGTATGTATGCCTGAATCTTACCTTTTCTGTCCTGTATATGCAGAAAGATAGCTCTGCCGAAATTTCGAATGGCCATTATTCTTCCAGCAAGAGAAAACCTTTCCTTTACCTTTTCTAAATTCTCATTACTTTTATCTTTAAATTCCTTCAAAATATCCTGAGTAAGGTGGGTCACCTTAAAGTCATTAGTGTAGGGATTTATCCCTTCTCTCCTCAGATCTTCGATTTTCTTGGCCTTCTGTAATACAAGTTGACTCTGCTCATCCATCTTGTGCCTTTCACCTCTTAAAGAAAAATATGTAACTACTCAGCACCTGACCCCGACGCTTCACATCGAGGTTATAAATGAAAGAAACTTGCTCGAGTTTCTTAGGAGGCACAAAGTGGCAAAGGCACTAAAATACGGTTTACGGTTAACAGTTTACAGTTAATAATTAACCGATAACTGATAACTGATAACTGAACTATTCTTTGTGCCTTTGGTACTCTGTGCCTTTGCACCTGCCTGAATAGTTACAATAATTTAAGCTCTGAAGGTTATCGCAATTTGTTTTTGTAGTCAAGTCAAAAGAATTGGCTGGCAAATTCTTCTTGACATCACACATCGTTAACATATACTCTTCAAGAGCTTTGGAGCAATTAACCCTGAAAGCCAATTCATACTTTTTTTAAAGCTCTCTAAATACAAGACATCGAGGGAAAGAGTTACGTAGCATGGAGAATAATCCTACAAGAGGAAGGGTGATTGCTGTCTGCATCAGCAAAGATAAGAGTACCAGGAAGGAAAATATAAATAGAGGCAAGGCAATCAAAGGCTTTGGCTTGGAGGGCGATGCTCATGCTGGCAATTGGCATCGTCAGATAAGTCTGCTCTCTATTGAGAGCATCCAAAAGATGAGGGATAAGGGGCTGGATGTTGGTCCTGGAAATTTTGCTGAGAATATAACCACACAGGGAATTGATTTATTAAAACTGCCTATTGGAACAAAACTAACCATAGGCAAACATGCCCTGCTGGAGGTAACCCAGATTGGTAAAATCTGTCATGCCAGGTGTGCTATCTTTTACGAGGCTGGCGACTGTGTGATGCCAAAGGAAGGGATATTTGCAAGGGTGCTAATAGATGGCATAATAGAGATTGAGGATGAAATAAAGGTGGTGAAGTGATATGAGATTAGTGGATGAGATAAAATTTGATGAAAAGGGGCTAGTACCTGCCATCATCCAGGATTACAAAAATAATGAAGTACTAATGCTTGGTTATATGAATAGAGAGGCAGTTAGTAAAACCTTAGAATCGGGCAAAGTCCATTTCTGGAGCCGATCGAGAGGCAAGATGTGGGTGAAAGGCGAAATCTCAGGGCATACCCAAAGGGTCATGGATATATTCTTCGACTGTGATATGGATACAATACTGGTAAAGGTAGATCAGAAGGTAGCAGCATGTCATACTGGATACAGAAGCTGTTTTTATAGAACGGTAAAGGGAGATGACTTGATAATCTGCGGTGAAAAGGTATTTGAGGAGAAAGAGGTTTATTAAAAATAAACGCTCTGTAGCTCTATTTGCGAGGCAACTTAAGGACCTGGGTTGCTATCACCGTTCGCTGGATCTCTGAAGAACCGCCCCAGATAGTCAAACTTGTTGAGTTGATCCACCCCATGGTTGCCTGGTGTATGGAATTATCAAACTCCTCAAGGTTATACCAGGACTGGCCGTAGGGTCCTAGCGCCTCTATATTCAAGTCCATTACACGCCGATAAAGCTCGGAACCGTAGACTTTCAGAAATGATGCCTCGGGACCGGGTGCCGAGCCAACCTTTAACTGCGACAGTATTCGGAAGAAGGTATACAAGAGGGAATTACAGTCCACCTCCAATGCAGCCAATTTCCTCCTGAAGACGGGATCCTGTATCAGAGGTTTCCCTCTATAAATGGTTTTTGCTGAATTTTTGCGGACTGTCTCAATAGCATAAATCAGTTCGCCGACTGGAAAGGCATTTAACCTTTCATGTTGCAGGAGTGCTCCGGCAAGTTTCCAGCCTTCACCCATCTTCCCCACTAAATTTTCTTTAGGGACCAGAACGTCATCAAAGAAAACCTCACAGAAAGGCGCGTGGTCTGTCAATGCCTCAATAGGGCGTATAGTTATGCCCGGGGTTTTCAAGTCTGCAAGCAAGAAACTGATACCTTCCTGCTTTTTTCCGGATGAATCCGTTCGCACAAGCAAGAAAATCCAATCGGCATGGTCCGCCATGCTTGTCCATGTCTTCTGCCCGTTGAGAACAAAGTGATCCCCTTCAAGGACAGCCTTCAAATTCAGGCTTGCCAGGTCGGATCCGGCATTGGGTTCCGAAAACCCCTGACACCAAATAGTCTTACCGGACAACATGTCGGGGATGAACCTATCCTGTTGCTCTTTGGTCCCATGCTGTAAAAGTAACGGGGCCAACATTCCGAGCGAAACGAGTTTGGTTTTAAGCCTGGGCGCACCGCAATGGCTGTACTCATAATTGAAGATAAATTGTTCCGTCTCACTTAAACCTGCGCCGCCCAACTCTTTAGGAAACTCGGGAGAAATCCACCCTTTCTCATAAAGGGTCTTGTGCCACTTAAACATCAGACCGTGTTCAAGGGTGCTTCCTCCAAGCGTTTGGTCCTTAACATCAGGAGGGGTATTATCTTCAAACCATTTCCTCACTTCCTCCCTGAATCTTTCTTCATCACTCGAATAGGAAACTTTCATCTTTTTAACCCTCCTCTAATAACCGCTCAGTCTTGTATACCGATCGAGATGGTAATCGGTATCTCCAAAAAGAATTTCAGATACCTTTGCCCGCTTGAGGAAAAAACCGATATCCCCTTCATTCGTGAATCCGATCCCTCCAAATAGTTGAATGGCTGCCTTGGTTATCTCCATATAGGCGGAAGAACACTTTGCCTTTGCTATGGATACGGCCAATGTCCTCTCGTCGGTCTTTTCATCTATGGATGCGATGGCATAATATACAGAAGAGAGAGCCAATTCCTTCTGGATAAACAGGTCCGCAGCCTTGTGCTGAGGCGTCTGGAATGCCCCGATCGGCTTCCCGAATTGCGTTCTCTCGGAAAGATACGCAACCGTCAAATCGATACTGGCATGCATCCCCCCGACCATCTCCGCACAAAGGCCTGCGGTGGCCTGATCAATAGCCTCAGATAACAGAGGATATCCTCGGCCCACTTCACCGATGACATTGCTCCCAGGGACTGAGACGTCTTTTAATTCCAGGATACATGCGTTACGTCCATCCATGGTCTTCAGCGGCGTAAGCTTAACTCCGTCATCCTGGGAGGAAACCATAAAAAGGGTGATGCCGTTTCTATCTGCCACAGACCCCGACGTGCGGGTTGTGACCACGAACCTGTCAGCGGAGAGGCCGTCGAGCACAAATATTTTCTTGCCCGAAATGAAATATGCATCGCCTCTTTGCTCGGCTGAGGTTGCACAGAAATCGATATCGTACCGTCCATCATTTTCCAGATATGCGGCGGTTACCATTAAGTCACCGGAAACCACCCCGGGTAGTACCTCATGCTTTTGGGATTCAGAACCGCCCATCAGTACAAGGTTTCCCCCTAGCAATACATTTGATATCCAGGGTTCCGGTAGAAGTCCTCTGCCAAATTCCTCCAACAACACCATTACAAAAGCAAAATCCAGTTCAAGCCCACCATATTCTTCGGGGTATATAAGCCCCATCCACCCCAGTTCGGCCATCTTTTTCCATACCTCTTTGGAATATCCCAACGGATCATTACGCAGGTCTCTCAAACGATCAAATGAATGGTCCTTTTTGACGAAGGAAGCAACACTTTCCTTCAAACTTAGATGCTCGCTACTGAGTTGAAAATCCATACCTTATCCCCTCCATCTATATCGTAAGCATTCTCTCTCCTCCTCACCCGACCCCCTCCATGCGCTCAAATAAGGGACACTTCTCCGGCTTGACCCCTTTTATTTATTGAAATCGTTCCTTGAAGAAAGAAACACTAACTACAAGGGTTACAGCCCTATTTCCTAAGGAAGGGATTTGGTGAAGGGAAGATGAACCGTCAGGTCTCGCCTACTTCACTATTACCTTTGTTCTTGTCCGCAAGTATTCTTCGTAGTCTTTTTCTCTAAACCTCAAGAATTGGGGCTCTCTCTTCTCGAAAAAGGCTTTCTGCGCTTCTTGTTGTTCCTCACTCCGCATAAAAGACGGGAAGATTTTTCTTTGCAACGCCATCGGCACATCCCATCTCATGTAGTTGAACTCTTCGTCAAAAGAGGCCTTGAGCACCTGGATACATGTGGGGCTCTTCTCCAGTATTTCACTGCACCATTTGTCTACTTCATCGTCAACCTTGTCCAAAGGGACGACCACGTTGGCCAGACCCATTTCCACGGCTTCTTGCGCACTGTATCTCCTGCAGAGCATCCACATCTCTCTTGCCTTCTTTGCCCCAAGCACCCTGATCGCGTATTGAATAGGCCAACCGCTTGCAGGACTACCGACACGGGGACCATTCTGGGCAAATCTAGCGTTGTCTGCAGCGATTGTAAAATCGCAGCAATATGCCATATGATTGCCACCACCTACACACCATCCCTTAACAACAGCAATGATCGGTTTCTTGCAAGCCACGAGAAGGCTATTGCAGCTTATGAATATAGCGTCCCCCAACTCGCCTTCAGCCTCGACGCCGACGTCACCGCCGGTACAGAACGCCTTGTCACCCATTCCGGTCAGGATCACAACCCCTATAGACGGATCAGCATTTATGTCGTAAACACATTCCCACATATGACGAATCGTCGCCCCGGTGAAGGAGTTGAGTTTGTCGGGACGATTAATCGTCATCCTGGCAACTCCCCCTGTTCCGAAATATTTTTTCTCATAAATCAGGTCATCGTAATCATAACCTTCTACTTTCCTCCATTCCGCATGAGTCGGTACTCCCATAACTCCACCTCCATTTTTGATTTATTTGCCTTATATTTATTTTGAAGCGGTGAGAAAGTCAAGACTTTTCTTAACCGAAGTCTTCTTAAATTATTGCAGCAGGCAGTAACACAAGGAAAACACAGATATGAGGATAAAAACCCATCTATGGATGGACTATGTAGAAGATAATTATTGATAATATTATCAAAGGGGCATATAGATAGCATAAAGAGCGAAAGGAAATAATAGATAAAATGTGTGAAGTGGTTCTCTTGGAACCGAAGGATTTTGGAGAGAGATTGAGAGGAAGGTAGTCAACGCTAAAACATGCTTTTGATTTAAATTGTCTTTTTTTAATTGACACACCATATATCTACACGTATATTACACGTATAAAGGAGGCGTGTCATGCAGAAGAAATTAACCATCACGGTTGATGAAGAAGTTTATAGAGGTCTTCATAAATTCATAGGCCCCCGCAAAATCAGCAGATTTGTCCAGGAAATAGTTCGTCCTCACGTTGTTCGTCCCAATTATGAGTCTGCCTACGCCGAAATGGCAAAAGACAAAAATCGGGAGAATGAAGCATTAGAGTGGGCAGAAATTACCTTTAAGGACATGGGCCATGAAACGAAGTGAAGTCTGGTGGGTCAATTTCGATCCTTCTGTTGGTGGGGAAATCAAAAAGAAGCGTCCTGCCGTTATCATCAGCAATGATGCATCAAATAAATTCCTCAATAGAGTTCAAGTTGTTCCTCTTGCCAGTAAAGCAGATCGTCTCTATCCCAGTGAGGCGCTGGTGATTTTTGAAGGGAGAGAGAGCAAGGCCATGGCGGATCAAATAGCCACTGTAAGCAAGTTAAGGCTTTTTAACCTCGCTGGCATTCTTTCTGAAGAAGATATGGGCAAGGTTGAAGAAGCCGTTAAAATACAACTTGGTATTCATTAAGGGCTGGCCAAGTCAATTAAGCGGACGCTCGTTCCTCGTGGCGGCGATCTTTACGTTGAGTCTCTAGTGCTTTGACTCATAAATAACTTTACCAAAAATGTCTCCCCTCCCTTGGT